>CAXTFF010000005.1:0-3606 GCA_964243325.1 uncultured Sphingomonas sp. | reverse complement strand
ACGCCGCCCCGGCGGTGATCGCGCCCGCCTGACGGGCGCGGCGGCGCTCACCGCGTATCGAACAGCCCGAACAGCAGCGTCGACGCGTACATCGCGACGGCGCGGTCCCGGGGCATGGTGCCGGCCCACTTCCGCATGTCGAAGGCGGCGTTCTGCAGCGCCATCAGCGCCTGCGCGGCGATCAGCGCGTCGACCGGGCGGATCGACCCTTCCGCCACGCCGTCCATGATCGTGCCCGCGTAACGCCGGGCGATCCGGTTGGAGCGGTCGACCATCGCCGAGCGGACATGCATCGGCAGGCCCGACAGCGCCGTCGTCCGGAGCAGCGGGCCACGCTGCGAGAACTGGACGTCGAGCAGGGTCGCGACCGCGCTCGACAGGCGGTGCCACCGGCTGCCGCCGGCCGTGTCGGCCAGCACCTGCGCGGCGCCGATCGTGTCGAAGCTGCGCTTGTAGCAGGCGATCACCAGATCGTCCTTGGCGTCGAGGTGGTGATAGAAGCTGCCCTTGGTGACGTTCAGCTCCGACGCGATCCGCTGGACGGACGCCCCCCGGTAGCCGAGTTCATTGATGAGGCGCGTGGCGGCGAGCAGGAACGCCTCGCGGCCGGGAACCGGGTCGTCGTGGGGCAGGTCGATGATCAAGGGCGACCAGCGTTCGCCGAGAGCGGCGAGGCCGTGGCGGAACACGTCCATCAGCCGCGCCTCGACCCGGTCGAACTGGTCGGGTTCGTAGCGGTTCAGCCAAGCGGGGACCCAGAACACGTTTTCCAACAGCACATGCGCCCGTGCGCCGTTCAGGTCGGTCTCCGCGCGCGTCGTCGCTTCGCCCCAAAGCCCGCGCGTCCGGTGGAAGACCCGTTGCCAGCCCGCCATGAGGTGCCCTCGTACCGGGTCCTCGGTCGCGCGCAGGTCGGACAGGACGGCAAAGGCGGTCTCCTGGCCGAGCTGGATGCGGCGGAGCCGGTCCATGTTGAGGCTGAGGAAGCGGGCTACGCGGGCGGGCGGATCGAGTTCGGTCGCAGCCTCGTCCAGCATGGCGAGCAGCGTGCCCAGCGTATGCTCGAAGGCGGCGGCGGCCAGGTCCTCCTTGCGGCGGAAATAATAGGTGACGCTGGTGGTGTTCAGCCCGACGCGCCGCGCCACGTCGGCGAAGGTCATGCCGCGCGCCGACTGTTCGTTGATCGCCTGCGCCGCGGCCGCGAGGATGGCGTCGCGTTTCGCGCGGAAACGCTTGGTGCCGGCCTCCTCTCCAAGGGCGCCTGTGTCCGGTGCCTGCATGGGCGTTATCCTATCACAGCCGTTTCGAAGAACCAGTCACTTTGCGACCCGCCGCGAGACACGGGGCCGTGACGGAACGATCCGCGCTTTACCGAATACCCGGTACGCTTTAAGCGTCGACGCGGCATCTTCGAGGAGCGGGCGACCATGGACTTCACGCTGAGCGAGCGGGAAACCTATTTCCGGGACCGGGTACGCGACTTCATCGCGCAGCACATCGCGCCGCGCGACCACGAATATCACGAGCAGGCCAACACCGGCGAGCGGTGGAAGATCATCCCCGTGATCGAGGAGGTCAAGGCGATCGCCAAGGCGCAAGGGCTGTGGAACTTCTTTATGCCGCCGCATTCCGGGCAGCGCCACGTCGATGAGACGTTCGAGTTCGAGGGAACGCAGCTCACCAACGCCGAATATGCGCTGTGCGCCGAGGAGATGGGCCGCGTCGGCTGGGCGTCCGAATGCTTCAACTGCTCGGCGCCCGACACGGGCAACATGGAGGTGTTCCACCGCTACGGCACCCGCGAGCAGAAGGAGCGCTGGCTCCGCCCGCTGATGCACGGCGAGATCCGGTCGGCGTTCCTGATGACGGAGCCCGCGGTGGCGTCGTCGGACGCGACCAACATCGAAACGCGGATCGAGCGGGACGGCGGCCATTACGTCGTCAACGGCCGCAAATGGTGGTCGTCGGGCGTGGGCGATCCGCGCTGCGCGGTCGCGATCGTCATGGGCAAGACCGACCCGGAGGCGTCGCGCCATTCGCAGCAGAGCCAGATCCTGGTGCCGATGGACACGCCGGGTGTGCGGATCGAGCGGATGTTGTCGGTCTACGGCTACGATCACGCGCCGCACGGGCACGGCGAGGTGGTGCTGGAAGATGTGCGCGTGCCCGCCGACAACATCCTGCTGGGCGAGGGCCGCGGCTTCGAGATCGCGCAGGGACGGCTCGGGCCGGGGCGCATCCATCACTGCATGAGGACGATCGGGACGGCGGAGACCGCGATCGAGGCGATGGCCAAGCGGCTGCTGAGCCGCGTCGCGTTCGGCAAGACGATCTCCAGCCAGTCGGTGTGGGAGGAGCGGATCGCGCGGGCGCGGATCGACATCGAGATGACGCGGCTGCTGTGCCTGAAGGCGGCGGACATGATGGACCGGGCGGGCAACAAGTCGGCGCAGCTGGAGATCGCGATGATCAAGGTGCAGGCGCCCACCATGGCGCTCAAGATCCTGGACGACGCGGTGCAGGCGCATGGCGGCGGCGGCGTGTCGGGCGATTTCGATCTGGCGGGGCAATGGGCGAGCCTGCGCACGCTGCGCTTCGCGGACGGGCCCGACGAGGTTCACAACCGGGCGATCGCGCGGAACGAGTTCGGCAAATATGCGGACTACCGCGCCGCGCCGCCCGCGCGGCCGGTGTCGCCGCCGGTGCAGACCGGGGGCGGACAGGAGCTGTCGAGCGGGGACATGGCGGTCGCGCGCTAGATACGTCGCGGCGCTTGCGCGTCACCCCAGCGAAGGCCGGGGCCGCTCTTCGAGAGATCGTCCGGCCCGAAGGACGCGGTCCCAGCCTTCGCCGGGGTGACGGACAAGGGGCGAGGGTTGGAAGGAATAGATGAAAGCCGCCGTCCTCCACGAAGCCAAGACGCCGCTGCGGATCGAGGAGGTGACCGTGTCCCTCCCCGCCGCGCGCGAGGTGCTGATCCGCACCCATGCGGTCGGCGTGTGCCGGTCCGACCTGCATTTCATCGACGGTGCGTTCCCGCATCCGGTGCCGACGGTGCCGGGGCACGAAGCGGCGGGCGTGGTCGAGGCGGTCGGGTCCGACGTCGCGCACCTGAAGCCGGGCGACCACGTCATCTCCTTCTTCACCGCGTTCTGCGGAACGTGCGAGTTCTGCATATCGGGGCGGCCGTCGTTGTGCCTCGACCCGTCGACCCGGCGACCGCAGACCGCGCCGCCGCGCCTCGCGCTCGGGAACGGGACGCCGCTCGCGCCGTTCCTGAACCTGTCGGCCTATGCCGAGATGATGCTGATCCACGAGAACGCCTGCGTCGCGATCTCGAAAGACATGCCGCTCGTCCAGGCGGCGCTGCTCGGCTGCGCGGTGATCACGGGGGCGGGCGCGGTCTTCAACGATTCCAAGCTGAAACCCGGCGAGACGGTGGCGGTCATCGGCGCGGGCGGGGTCGGGCTGGCCGCGGTCAACGCGGCCAAGATCGCAGGGGCGGGGCGGATCGTCGTCATTGATCCCGTCGCGGACAAGCGCGCGCTGGCCGAGAAGCTGGGCGCGACCGATACGCGGGACGCGAGCGACCCGGACGTGGGCAAG
>CAXTFF010000004.1:20989-23789 GCA_964243325.1 uncultured Sphingomonas sp. | reverse complement strand
CTGGTGCACATGGTGCACACCTGCGTGCTCCACGACACGGGCCCGATCGCGGTGCGCTACCCGCGCGGCAACGGGACCGGCGTCGCGCTGCCCGCCGTGCCGGAACGGCTGGAGATCGGGCGCGGGCGGATGGTGCGCGATGGCAAGACGGTCGCGATCCTGTCGCTGGGCACCCGCCTGGCCGAGGCGCTGCGCGCCGCCGAGGCGCTGGAGGCCCGGGGGCTGTCCACCTCGGTCGCCGACCTGCGCTTCGCCAAGCCGCTCGACGAGGCGCTGATCCGGCGGTTGCTGACCAGCCACGAGGTCGCGGTGACGATCGAGGAGGGATCGGTCGGCGGCCTGGGCGCGCACGTGCTGACGCTGGCGAGCGACGAGGGGCTGATCGACGGCGGGCTCAAGCTGCGCACGCTACGGCTGCCGGACGTGTTCCAGGACCAGGACAAGCCGGAGACGCAATATGCCGACGCCGGGCTGGATGCCGACGCGATCGTCGAGACGGTGCTCAAGGCGCTACGTCACAATTCGACGGGGGTCGCCGAAGCGCGGGCGTGACCGCCTGGACGAAGGCGCTACTCATCATCGGACTCGTGGTGGTCGGCACGGTCGCGCTCAACGTGGCGATGTGGCGGCGCATGAAGGTGGCGCTGGCCGAGCGGAGCGACTGGACGGAGGTGGATTTCGTGGCGGCGCTCGCCGAAGCGTTCAGCGCACTGGGCATTGCCGAACCGAGCCGCGCGACGTCCGAGTGCATACCCGCTCTGGACACGGTCGGCGATCTGGCCGCCTATCTCGACCGGCGGCGGCGGGAGCTGCGGCCGGAGGTGGGGTGATGGCGAGACTGCGGGTGGACCAGCTGCTCGTCGATCGCGGGCTCGTGGAGAGCCGCACGCGGGCGCAGGCGCTGATCATGGCGGGGCTGGTGTTCGCGGGCGACCGCAAGGTCGACAAGCCCGGGCAGGCGGTCGCGGACGACGCGGCGCTGACGGTCAAAGGGCGCGACCACCCGTATGTGTCGCGCGGCGGGATCAAGCTGGCGCATGGGCTGGACCATTTCGGGTGGGATGTCGCGGGCGCGACGGCGATCGACGTCGGGTCGTCGACGGGCGGGTTCACCGACGTGCTGCTCCAGCGCGGCGCGGCCCGGGTGTATGCGGTCGATAGCGGGACCAACCAGCTGGCCTGGTCGCTCCGGCAGGACCCGCGCGTGGTCGTGCATGAACGGACGAGCGCGCGGGTGCTGACGGCGGCGCACGTGCCCGAGCCCGTGGACCTGGTCGTGTGCGACGCGAGCTTCATCGGCTTGGCCAAGGTGCTGGACGTGCCGCTCTGCTTTGCGGGGCCGGACGCGCGGTTGCTGGCGCTGGTCAAGCCGCAGTTCGAGGCGGGGCGGGGCGAGGTGGGGAAGGGCGGCGTGGTGCGCGATCCGGCGGTCCATGCGCGCGTGTGCGCGGAGGTGGCGGACTGGGTGGCGGGGCGCGGCTGGGCGGTGGCGGGCGTGACCGGGAGCCCGATCACCGGCCCCGAGGGGAATGTCGAGTTCCTGCTCGCCGCCGTCCGGAATTGAACCACTCGCGCGCGGCGCCGTCTCCGCCACGCTGGACGGCGCGGCGGATGCCCGTCAGATGGGGCCGTAGATGGCCGAGGAGTGACTAGGTTGGGCGGCATCGCCTCTCAGGGACAGTTGCGCATGTCCTTTCTGCGCTGGGCGGCGGTGACGGTGCCGGGCGTGCTGCTGCTCGGTTTCCTGTCGGGATCGATCGCGCCGGCCGGATCGCAGAACGCCTGGTACGCGGCACTCGCCAAGCCCGCCGCGACGCCGCCCGATTGGGCGTTCCCGGTCGCCTGGACCACGCTGTATGCGCTGATGGGGCTGGCGCTGGCGATGATCCTCCACGCCAGGGGCGCGCGCGGGCGGGGCGCGGCGGTCGCGCTGTTCGCGGTGGCGCTGGCGCTCAATCTCGTCTGGCCGCCGCTGTTCTTCGGGGCGCACCGGGTGACGCTGGGCTGGATGCTGATCGCCGCCATGCTCCTCAGCGGGATCGCCGCGACGGTGGCGTTCGGGCGCATCCGCACCGCCGCCGCCTGGGCGCTGGTGCCGTACCTGGTCTGGATCGGCTATGCGGGCGTGCTCAACTGGCGGATCGACACGCTGAACCCCGGGGCCGAGCTTGCGCCGGCCGGACGCACGACCCAGATCATCGGTTGAGCGATAGCCGAGGAACACCCATGCAATCCGAAAACCGGATGTTCGACGATCTGATGAAGGTGGTGAGCGGCACCGCCGGCACGCTGGCGGGCGTCGGCCGCGAGGCGGAGGCCGGCGCCCGGTCGCGCGCGCGCGAATGGATCGGCGGGCTCGATTTCGTGAGCCGCGACGAGTTCGAGGCGGTCAAGGCGATGGCGGCGGCCGCGCGGGACGAGGCCGATGGCTTGCGCGCGCGCATCGATGCCATCGAGGCGGCGGCGCGGTCGGGCTTATCCACAGCCTCGCCGCTCGGGGTGGACGACACGCTTGCCTAAAGCGCGGGCGCTGGGCAGGTTCGGGCGCATGATCGCAGTACCGGAAGCGCGTTGATGCTCGAACAGGCCGATTTCGAGGTGGACGACTCCGCCCCCATCGACATGCTCGAGGCGTATTACACCGCGCACGGCTGGAGCCACGAGCGTCACGACGACGAGATCGTCGTCTCGGTCAAGGGCAGCTGGACCGAATACGAACTGCGCGCGATGTGGCGCGACGACGACCAGGTGCTCCAGTTCCTGGCGTTTCCCGATATCAAGGTGACCGACGACCGGCGCG
>CAXTFF010000004.1:3394-20979 GCA_964243325.1 uncultured Sphingomonas sp. | reverse complement strand
ACGAGACGATCGGGCTGGTCAACGAGCAGTTGTGGATCGGCCATTTCGAGCTGTGGTCGGCGACGGGCGTGCTGCTCTATCGCCACGCGGCGATCGTCGACGGGGCGGAGGAGGGGACGATGTCCCTTGCCGCCGCCGAACTGCTGGTGGAGAGCGCGATCGACGAGTGCGAGCGGTTCTATCCGGTGTTCCAGTTCGTGCTGTGGGGCGGCAAGACCCCCAAGGAGGCGTTGGCGGCGGCGCTGATCGACACGCAGGGAGAAGCGTGACCGCGACCTTGGCCGATGCGGGCCGGGTGCTGATGGTCGGGTGCGGCAACATGGGCGGGGCGATGCTCGGGCGCTGGCTGACCGCGGGGCTCGATCCGGCGCGGGTGACGGTCGTGTCCCCGAGCGGGCGGGCGATGCCTGACGGGGTGGCGGTCCTGACCGCGGTGCCGGGCGCGGACGAGCCGTTCGATACGATCATCCTGGCGCTCAAGCCGCAAAGGCTGCGCGAATTGGGGGATACGCCCTTTGCCGAACACGCTCCCCGGCTGCTCGTCTCGATCCTGGCGGGCGTCGGGGAGGCGGCGGTGGCCGCCACCTGCCGGGCCGGGGCGGTGGTGCGCGCGATGCCCAACCTGCCGGTGGCGCTGGGCAAGGGCGTGACGGGGTTGTTCAGCTCGACTGCGGATGAAGGCGCGCGCGGCGTCGCCGAGGTGCTCGGCGCGCCGCTCGGGCACCACGAATGGATCGGGGAGGAGCGGCTGTTCGACGCGGTGACGGCGCTTGCCGGATCGGGTCCCGCCTTTCTGTTCCGCTTCGTCGAGGCGCTCGCGCGGGCGGGGACGGCTTTGGGATTGCCCGGCGATCAGGCGCACCGGCTCGCGCTTGCGACCGTGGAAGGATCGGCGATCATGGCCGCGGCCGCCGACGAGGCCCCGGCGGCGCTCGCCGACCGCGTCGCGAGCCCGGGCGGGTCGACGCGCGAGGGGCTGAACGTGCTCGACGCCGACGATGCGCTGGTGAGGTTGCTCACGGACACGCTGCGCGCGGCCGAGCGGCGCAATGGCGAGCTGGCGGCGCTCGCGCGCTAGTCGCGCAGGCGAAGGCCGTCGAGGCGGCCGCGCTCGCCTTCGGGGATCAGCCCCTCCAGCACCGCCCAGAAGCCGCCCACCGCCTGCTGGCCCGCGCGCGCATAGGCGGCCGACAACCTCTCGCGCAGCGCGTCGAACAGCTCGAGCTCGAGCCCCGCGCCCGCGGGCGTCAGGCGCAGCAGCCGCTGGCGGCGGTCGCGCTCGCCCGGGCGCGTCTCCAGCAGCGCGCGCTCGGTCAGGTCGCTCAGGACGCGGCCCAGCGACTGCTTGGTTATGGCGAGCAGCGCCAGCAGCTCGCTGACCGTCATGTCGGGCTTGCGCGCGATGAAGTACAAGGCGCGGTGGTGCGCGCGGCCGAGCCCGCGCGCGGCCAGGCCGCGGTCGATCGTGCGGGTGATGTGGCTGTTGCCGAAATACAGGAGCTCCAGGCCGCGCCGGAGTTCGGGTTCGCGCAGGAACAGCGGGGAAGCGGAGGGGGCGGACGCCATGTTGACCCGCTTAGACGCGCGCCGTACGCGGCCGCAACCTCCCCGCATGAGTATACGCCTTGGCGCTTTCCTTCGACGTCCGCCTCAACGCCCAGCCCGTTCCCGCCGCCGAGCGCGCGGGGCGCATGGCCGATCCGGGCTTCGGGCGGGTGTTCACGGACCACATGGCGGTGATCCGGTGGACGGACGCCGACGGCTGGCACGACGCGCACGTCGCCGCGCGCGCGCCGCTGGTGATGGACCCCGCGTCGTCGGTGTTCCATTACGCGCAGGAGATCTTCGAGGGAATGAAGGCGTACCGGCTGGCCGACGGCGGCACCGCCTTGTTCCGCCCGACCGCGAACGCGCGCCGCTTCCGCGACTCCGCGCGCCGCCTGGCGATGCCCGAGCTGCCCGAGGAACTGTTCGTCGAGGCGGTCGAGCGTTTGGTGGCCGTCGACCGCGAATGGGTGCCCGCGCCCGGCGTCGAGGGATCGCTCTATCTGCGCCCGTTCCAGATCGCCACGGAAGTGTTCCTGGGGGTGAAGCCGTCGACCGAGTACCTGTTCATGGTGATCGCGGCGACGGTGGGCGCCTATTGGAAGGGCGGCGAGCGCGCGATCTCGTGCTGGGTCAGCCCCGACCACACCCGCGCCGCGCCGGGCGGCACGGGCGCGGCCAAGTGCGGCGGCAACTATGCGGCGAGCCTGCTCGCGCAGAAGCAGGCGCTCGCGATGGGTTGCGACCAGGTCGTGTTCCTCGACGCGGTGGAGCGCCGGTGGGTCGAGGAGCTGGGCGGCATGAACGTGTTCTTCGTGTTCGACGACGGGTCGATCTCGACGCCGCCGCTGGCGGGCACGATCCTGCCCGGCATCACGCGCGATTCGCTGCTGACGATCGCGCGCGACCTGGGAATGACGGTGCGCGAGGAGCGCTACGCGGTCGACGACTGGCGCGCGGACGCGGCGAGCGGCCGGTTGGTCGAGGCGTTCGCCTGCGGGACGGCCGCCGTGGTGACGACGATCGGCGAAGTGCTGGACGCGCAGGGCCGTTTCACGGTCGGCGGCGGCCGGGCGGGTCCGGTGACGACCGCGCTCCGCGACGCGCTCAGGTCGGTCCAGCGCGGGAGCGCGCCCGATCCGCATGGCTGGCTGCACCGGCTGGCCTGAGGGGCTTCCCACCGGGCGGCGGGCGGCTATAAGCGCGGCCCGGCCGATGGGGCGTCGCCAAGCGGTAAGGCACCGGTTTTTGGTACCGGCATCCGCAGGTTCGAATCCTGCCGCCCCAGCCGACTTCCGCTTTTGCCATAGGAAAGCGGTGGGGAGTCCATGGCTTCAGCCCTCCGGGAAACCGACTGGGTCGGCGCTGTGACAGGTCACCATAAAACCCTGCTGTGACGAGCGCCCATGTCCGACGCTCGAAACGTTCTTCGCCGGGGCGCTATGTGCTGGTGACGCAGGGCGGGTCGCCGCGACGACCGCGCAGAGCGGGACGGTCAGGATCAGCTCCTACCGACGCGTTGCCGCCGAGGGCCTATCGCCCGAGCAGCGGACGATGATCTTTTCCGGCGAGACGCGGGCGTACCGCGACGCGCTCGGTCACGAGACCGCGCGACGGGTCGCCGATCAGGCACCCTGCGCACTGTCCGCCACGGACCGCGATCTCCTCGCGGTCGGAACGCCTTGGGTCGCGTTCGCCCGGACGGTCCGTAGGCGCGCCGATGTCGATCGGCAGTCGGCGGTCGTCAGTCGACCAGTTCCGCCACCAGGCGGTAACCCACACCGAGTTCGTTTATGAACAGCGCCGGGGCGGCCGGATCGGCCTCCAGCTTCTGGCGGAGGTTGCGGACGACGAGGCGCAGATACTCGACCGGCCGGTCGTGCGACGCCGGCCACACCGCCGCCAGGATACGCTCGTGCGTGACCACGCGGCCCGGCGCGCGGGCGAGTTCGGCCATCACGTCGAACTCCTTGCGCGTCAGGTGCACCTCCACTCCGTCCCGCGTGACCAGCCGCCGATCGAGGTCGATCACCACGGCGCCCGCCGCGATCGGCCCGCGGGCGCCGTGGGGGCGGAGCCGGTGGCGCAGCGCCACGCGGACGCGCGCGACCAGCTCGTCGGTGTCGAACGGCTTGGTGACGTAATCGTCGGCGCCCAGATCGAGCGCCGCGACCTTTTCGTCCACCGCTTCGCGCGCGGACACCACGATCACCGCCGCGCCGCGCCTGAGCGCCTCGATCAGCTCGAGCCCGTCGCGGTCGGGCAACCCCAGATCGAGCAGCACCAGAGCGGGGCGCTCGGCCGCCGCCAGCTCCAGCGCCTCGCGCGCGGTGCCCGCCTCGACGACGCGATATCCCGACCGTTGAAGGGCGCCGCGCGCCAGTCGCCGGATGGCGACCTCGTCGTCGACCAGCAGGATCAGGTGACCGCTCACGACGCCTCCGCCTCCATGTCCGCGCGCACCAACAGCGCGTCGGGAAAACGCAGCGAGAAGACCGCGCCCTCACCGTCCGCGCGGTTGGCCGCTTCGACACCGAGCCCCATCGCCTCCGCGAAGCCCTTGACGATCGCGAGGCCGAGGCCGGTGCCGCCGGGGCTGCGGTCCGAACCCTCCAGTCGCTGAAACGTCTCGAACACGCTCGCTTCGCGGCCGGGCGGCAGACCCGGCCCTTCGTCCGCGACCGACAGCGTGATCGCATCGCGGGTGCGCTCGCCGCGCACCAGCACCGGGGTGCCGGGCTCGCCGTAGCGACCGGCATTGTCGAGCAGGTTCAAGAGGCAATGGTGGAGCAGCTGCGGGTCGACGCGGACCAGCGGCAGGTTGGGCGGGACCTCCAGCCGGATCGCGCGACCCTCCAGCGCGCCGCGCGTGTCGTGGACCGCGCTCGCCACCGCGTCGGTCAGGTCGGTCGCCTCCACCCGCAGCTTGAGCGCCCCCGCCTCGACGCGCGCCATGTCGAGCAGGTTGGCGACGAAGCGGCGCAGGCGCTCGGCCTCCGCGCGGATCGTCGCGACCTGCGCGGGGTCGTGCCCGCGTTCCAGCTCGGCGGCGGCGGCGACGATCGCGGTCAAGGGCGTGCGCAGGTCGTGCCCGACCGACCGGAGCAAAGCGGCGCGCAGCCGGTCGCGCTCGCGGATCGTCTCCAGCCCTTGCATCTCGCCGGTCAGCCGCACGCGCTCGACCGCCAGCGACGCCTGGTCGAGCAGCCCGACGAACAGCGGCAACTGGTCGGAACGCAGCGGATCCTCGCCGTCGTCGCGGACCATGCCGAGCGCGGCGACCGTCTTGCCGCCGGCGGTCAGCGGGTGGAATCTCCATTCCGACGCAGTCAAGGTGTCGGTCCCGCGTCCGGTCGGGCGGCCGTGCGCCATCGTCCACTGCGCCGCGGCGCGCTCCATCGTCTCCAGCTTCAGGTCGGCGGGCGCGCCCGCCAGCTCGATGCCCGTGGCCGTCGGCCGGACCACCACCGCGCGGGCGTCGAAGGTCCGGCCCAACTCCTCGCACACGATCGCCGCCAGCGCGTCGGCGTCGTTGACGGCGGTCAGGCGGCGCAGGAAGCCGGCGAGCGTCGCGTTGGACCGCGCGGAGGCGGCGGCGAGGTCGGCCTGCGCGCGCACCCGCGAGGCGAGCTGGCTGATCGCCACCGCGACGCCGAGCAGCACCACGACCGACACCGCGTTCTCGGGATCGGTGATGGTGAAGGTGCCCGTCGGCGGGATGAAGAAGTAGTTGTAGGCCAAGCTGGACGCGACCCCGGCGAACAGCCCCGCGCGCAAGCCGAACAGGGTCGCCGCCGCCATCACCGGCAGCAGGTACAGGAGCGCGACGTTGCCGATGTCGAGCAATCGCGACAGCCCGCTGGCCGCCGCCGTCAGCGCCGCGACCATCAGCGCGGTCCAGGCGTAATCCGTCGAACGACCCCGTTTGCCGGGCATCCGGAGCGCGGGAGCCGAGAGCGGCCTGGCCTCCTCCAGCGGCATGACGTGGACGGCGACGCCCGGCGTCTCGCGCACCAGCCGGTCGACGACCGAACCGTGGCGCAGCTCGAACCAGCGCGAGCGGGTCGACTTGCCGACCACGATCTGCGTCGCGCGCGCGTCGGCGGCAAAGGCCTTGAGGCCGTCGACGACGTGCTCGGCGGGAACGCTCGCCACCATGCCCCCAAGCCGGGCGGCGAGGTTCAGCACCGACGCCAGCCGCTTGTGCTCCGCCGGACCGAAGCCCTGCCCGCGCGGCGTGTCGATATGGACGGCGGTCCAGGGCGCGTGGGCGGCGTCGGCGATCCGCTTGGTCGCGCGCACCAGCCCGTCGGCGCCCGGCAGCTCGCTGACCGCCACGACGATGCGCTCGCCCGCCCCCCACACGCCGCCGGCGCCCGCCGCGCGCACGTCCTCCAGCATCCGCGCGTCGACCGCCTGCGCCGCGCGGCGCAGCGCGAGTTCGCGCAGCGCCGACAGGTTGGGGCGCGAGAAGAAGTGCGACAGCGCGCGCGTCGCCTCCTGCGGCAGGTAGACCTTGCCGTCGCGCAGCCGCTCGATCAGCTCGTCGGGCGGGATGTCGACGACCTCGATCTCGGCGTCCTCGAGCACGCGGTCGGGGACCGTTTCGCGAACGCGGACGTGCGTGAAGGAGGCGACGACGTCGTTCAACGACTCGACATGCTGGATGTTGACGGTGGTGAACACGTCGATCCCCGCCGCCAGCAGCTCCTCGACGTCCTGGTGCCGCTTGGGATGGCGCGATCCGGGCGCGTTGGTGTGCGCGAGCTCGTCCACCAGCGCCAGCTGCGGCCGCCGGGCGAGCAGGCCGTCCAGGTCCATCTCCTGGAGCGAGCGGCCCCCATACTCGACCGCGCGGCGCGGCAGGATCTCCAGGCCGTCCGTCAGCGCCGCCGTGTCGGCGCGGCCGTGCGTCTCGACGACGCCGACGACCACGTCGACCCCGGCGCGCATCCGCTCCGCGCCTTCCGAGAGCATCTCGTAGGTCTTGCCCACCCCCGGCGCCGCGCCGAGCAGGATCTTGAGGCGGCCGCGCCCGGCGCGCGTCGCCTGGGCGAGCAGCGCGTCGGGGGAAGGGCGTGGCCGTTCCCCGGTCAACGCGCGGCCGGAAGCCGATCGAGCGCGCGGTTGAGCGCGAGCACGTTGACGCGCGGCTCGCCCAGGAAGCCCAGCGTCGGCGCGTCGACCGACCGGCTCACCAGATCGCGCACGACCGCCTCCGGCAGCCCGCGGACCCGTGCGACCCGGCCGACCTGCGCGAGCGCGGCGGCGGGCGACAGGTCGGGGTCGAGACCCGAGCCCGAACTGGTGACGAGGTCGACGGGCACGGGACCGGTCACGCCCTGCGCGCGGCGGGCGGCGACATCCGCCTTCACGCGGTCGCTCAACCGCCGGTCGGTCGGGCCCAGGTTCGACCCCGCCGAGGCGAGCGCGTCGTAGCCCTTGCCCGCGCCCGACGGCCGCGTCTGGAAATACCGGTCGGTCGTGAAGGCCTGGCCCAGCACGGTCGAGCCGATCACACGACCGTTTTCACGCACCAGGCCGCCGTTCGCCTGTGACGGGAAGATCGCCTGCGCCAAGCCGGTCATGGCGAGGGGATAGCCGATCCCCAGCAGGATCGCGAACAGGATCGTCAGCGCGATCGCGGGCCGCAGCGCGGCGGAGAAGTCCTTGCCCATGTTCTTATCCTTCAGGCGAGGTTGAGGCCGCCGACGACCAGGTCGATCAGCTTGATGCCGACGAACGGCGCGACGAGCCCGCCCAGGCCATAGACGGCGAGGTTGCGGCGGAGCAGCGCGCCCGCGCCCATCGGCTTGTACGCCACGCCCTTGAGCGCCAGCGGCACGAGCAGCGGGATGATCAGCGCGTTGAAGATGATCGCCGACAGGATCGCGCTTTCGGGCGTTCCCAGCCGCATGACGTTGAGGACCGCGAGCGACGGATAGAGCACCGCGAACATCGCCGGGATGATCGCGAAATACTTGGCCACGTCGTTGGCCACCGAGAAGGTGGTCAGCGACCCGCGCGTCATCAGCAACTGCTTGCCGAGACCCACGACCTCGATCAGCTTGGTCGGATCGCTGTCGAGGTCGACCATGTTCCCGGCCTCGCGCGCGGCCTGCGTGCCCGTGTTCATCGCCACGCCGACGTCGGCCTGCGCCAGCGCGGGGGCGTCGTTGGTGCCGTCGCCGCACATGGCGACCAGCTTGCCCCCCTGCTGTTCCTTCCTGATCAGCGCCAGCTTGTCCTCCGGCGTCGCCTGGGCGAGGAAATCGTCGACCCCCGCCTCGGCGGCGATGGCGGCGGCGGTGAGCGGGTTGTCGCCGGTGATCATCACCGTGCGGATGCCCATCTGGCGGAGCTCGCCGAAGCGCTCGCGGATGCCCGCCTTGACCACGTCCTTGAGGAAGATCGCGCCCAGCAGCTTGCCGTCGCGCGCCACCGCCAGCGGGGTGCCGCCCGCGCGCGCGATCTCGTCGGTGATGCGGCGCAGGTCGGTCGCCGCCGCCGTCTCGCCCACGCCCGGATGCGCCTGGAGGATCGAGTCGACCGCGCCCTTCTGGATCAGCGACCCGCCCGTGCGGAGACCCGATATGCGCGTCTGCGAGGTGAAGGGGATGACCTGGGCATCGGCAGGCAGCCCGGTCGTGGCGACGCCGAACTTGTCGCGCGCCAGCACCACGACCGACCGGCCCTCCGGCGTCTCGTCGGCCAGGCTGGCGAGCAGCGCGGCCTCGGCCAGCGTGCCGGGCTGGACGCCGCCCACGGCGCGGAACTCGCTCGCCTGGCGGTCGCCGATGGTGATAGTGCCCGTCTTGTCGAGGAGCAGCACGTCGATGTCGCCCGCCGCCTCGACCGCGCGGCCCGACTTGGCGAGCACGTTGAAGCGCACCAGCCGGTCCATGCCCGCGATGCCGATCGCCGACAGCAGCGCGCCGATCGTGGTCGGGATCAGCGTGACGAGCAGCGCCGCCAGGATGGTGACGGGGATCGACCCGCCCGCGTAGCTCGCAAAGGAAGGCACGGTGCCGACCGCGATCAGGAAGATGATCGTGAGGCCGACGAGCAGGATGGTGAGCGCGATCTCGTTGGGCGTCTTCTGCCGCTCGGCGCCCTCGACCAGCGCGATCATGCGGTCGAGGAAGCCCTGGCCGGGCTCGACGGTGACGCGGACCTTGATGGTGTCGGAGATGACGCGCGTGCCCGCCGTCACGGCCGAACGGTCGCCGCCCGCCTCGCGGATCACGGGCGCGGACTCGCCGGTGATCGCGGATTCGTTGACGGACGCGACGCCCTCGACGACCTCGCCGTCCGACGGGATCAGGTCGCCCGTCTCGACGAGCACCGTGTCGCCGACCGCGAGCCGCGCGGCGGGAACGGTGTCATAGGCGTCGCCCTTGCCCGACAGCTTCTTGGCCCGAAGCTCGGCCTTGGCCCCGCGCAAGCTGGCGGCCTGCGCCTTGCCGCGGCCTTCCGCGAGCGCTTCGGCGAAGGTGCCGAACAGCACGGTGAGCCACAGCCAGACGACCAGCTGAAGCTTGAAGCCCGTGCCGAGCCCGTCCTGGCCGACGAACAGCAGCAGCGTCACCAGCGCCGCGACGGTCGCGGTCACGAACATGACCGGATTGCGGATCAGCTGGCGCGGATCGAGCTTGCGGAACGATTGCCCGATCGCGGGCAGCATCAGTTCGGCGGTGAACAAGGATTGCGAGGCGGCGCGAGCCATTACCGGTGCTCCGTTCAGGACAGCTGGCCGCCGATCATCGCGAGATGATCGGCGACGGGACCGAGCGCCAGGCTCGGCAGGAAGGTGAGGCCGCCCAGGATCAGGATGATCCCGACGAGCAGCCCGACCCAGAGGCCGCCGGTCGTCGGGAACGACCCCGCGCCGGCGGGCACGTGACGCTTGGCGGCGAGCGACCCGGCGATGGCGAGCATCGGCACGATCACGAAGAACCGGCCGAACCACATGCCGAGCCCCAGCAGCGCGTTGTAGAAGGGCGTGCCCGAGGTGATGCCGCCGAACGCGGACCCGTTGTTCCCGACCGCCGAGGTGAAGGCGTAGAGGATCTCCGAGAAGCCGTGCGGCCCCTTGTTCAGCGGTCCGGCCAGCCCGGCCTGGCTGACCGACGCGATCGCGGTCCCGCCCAGGATGCACAGCGGCAGCACGGCGATGGCGAGCACCGCGAGCTTCACCTCGCGCGCCTCGATCTTCTTGCCGACATATTCGGGCGTGCGCCCGACCATCAGCCCGGCGACGAACACCGCCAGGATCGCGAACAGCAGGAAGCCGTAGACGCCCGCGCCCACGCCGCCGACCACGACCTCGCCCAGCTGGATGTTGAACAGCGGGACCAGCCCGCCCAGCGCGGTGAAGCTGTCGTGCATCGCGTTGACCGCGCCGCACGACGCGGCGGTGGTGACGACGGAGAATAAGGCGGAGGCGGCGATGCCGAAGCGGACCTCCTTGCCCTCCATGTTGCCGCCCGCGACGCCGAGCTGCGTCAGGATCGGGTTGCCCTGGGCCTCCTGCCAATAGGTGACGCCGACGCCGAGCAGGAACAGCACGAGCATCGCCGCCAGGATCGCCCAGCCCTGGCGCGTGTCGCCGACCGCGCGGCCGAAGGTCCAGGTCAGGCCGAAGCCGATGACGAAGATCGACAGCATCTGGATGAAGTTGACCCAGTCCGACGGGTTCTCGAACGGGTGCGCGGAGTTGGCGTTCAGGAACCCGCCGCCGTTGGTGCCCAGCATCTTGATCGCCTCTTGGCTGGCGATCGGGCCGAGCGCGATCACCTGGCTCGCGCCCTCGACGGTGGTGGCGGTGACCTGCTGCGTCAGCGTCTGGGGCACGCCGCCCGCGACCAGCACCAGCGTGTAGACGACGCAGATCGGCAGCAGCAGATACAGCGTGACGCGCGTCACGTCGGCCCAGAAATTGCCGATCGCCCCGGCTTCGCGCCGCGCGAACCCGCGGAACAGCGCGAACGCCAGCGCGATGCCGGTGGCGGCGCTGGTGAAATTGTGGATGGCGAGCGCGAACATCTGGGAGAAGTTCGACATCGCCGCCTCGCCCGAATACCACTGCCAGTTGGTGTTGGTGGCGAAGCTGACCGCGATGTTGAACGCGCCGTCGGGCGCGATCCCCGCCAGGCCCGGATCGTTCAGCGGCAGCACGCCCTGCAGCCGCAGCACGGCGTAGGTGAGCAGCACGAGGGCGACGTTGAACAGCAGCATCGACACGGCGTAGGCGCGCCAGCCCTGCTCGGCCGCCGGGTCCACGCCGGCGATCTTGTAGAAGCCGCGCTCGACGGGCCCCAGCACGAGGTGGAGCGGCGTTCGCCGCCCTTCATAGAGCGCGTGGAGCCACCGCCCCACCGGCTTGGTGAGCGCGAGCAGGATGCCGGTGAAGGCGAGGATCAGGAGCCAGCCCTGGACGGTCATGGAAGCGCCCCCCTTTAGAAGCGCTCGGGCCGGACGAGCACGGCCACGAGATAGAAGAGAAGCGCGAGCGCGGTCGCGGCGGCGAGCCAGAGGTCGAGCGTCATCGCCTCAGGCCCGCTCGAGCAGGCGGATATAGGCGAAGGTCATGAGGACCAGCCCCAGAAGGATGCCCAGCCACAAGAGGTCGCCCATCTCAGAAAGCCGCGCTGAGCGAGAAGACGAACGTCCCGTCGGCGATCGACCCGGTGCCGTCCTGCCCGTTGGAGAAGCTCGGCTGGAGATAGGCGGCCTCGCGCCGGGAGATGTCGGTGTCGACGTACGACACGCCCACAGTCAGGTTCTCGTAGGTGGCGTCGAGGCCGACCGAATAGTCCCAGTACCTGCCGGTCGGGGCGACCGACGTGGCGTTGGGGCCGAGCCCGCGGTTGCCGTCCGAATAACCGAGGTGCGCCTTGGCGGTCAGCGGCGTGCCGGGCAAGCCCGCCGACGCGTCGCCCCAGAGATACAGATTGTCCTCCTTGTCGCCCGGATCGTCGAACACGCCGTTCGCGGCCGACGCGCCGTCGAAATAATAGCGCCCGAGCGCCTGCTGCTTGGGGGCGTAGGCCACGCCCGCCGTCAGGTTCACCGGCCCGTGCGTACCCGACAGCTTGACGTACGGCTCGAAGAAGTCGGTTTCGTCCGCGCCGCCAGGGTACAGATAGTAGGTCAGCCCGACATCGAGCGTCGCGGCCTCGGTCGGTTTGAACTTGTACCCGGCCAGCAGGTCGAGCTCCAGGTTCGCGCCGCCGAACGTGCCCCAGCCCGCCAGGTTCGACGCCCAGAACCCGCCATACAGCCCGCTCCCATGCGTCACCGTGACGGAGCCCTGGACGGCCAGGTCCTCGTCGGACTGCGACACGCCGCGGAAGCGGTAGTCGGAGACGAGCGCCGCCGAGCCGGTGACCGTCAGCGCGGCGGGCGGCGCGGCCGCGTCGGCGGGCGAGGTGGTCGAAACGCCGGGCGGAAGCGCCGGATCGGCCGGCGCGTCCTGCGCGAAGGCGTGAACGGGAACGAATGTCGCAAGCAGGATGGTGGCTGGCAGGTGGCGGCGCATGGACGGTCCTCGTGCCGATCGCCGGGCTGCGGATCGGGAAGGACGGTCGATTAGGACGGTCCCGCATATGGAAGCGAGACGGAGCGGCGGCCGAGCGCGTATGGATTGCGTATGTTTGTCCGGTTCGGATCGTCGTCGACCGCCCCGGTCCGGGCGGCGGGCCGGCGGCGGGTGTTCCGAAAGCCTCCAGCCGCATCCGGCCGGGAACGAGCCGGTCGCCGCCCGCCGGCACGGCCCAGGCCTTTATTGTGCGATGCAGCAACGATCGGCGTCGCGCTTCGTTGATCCGTGCCGTCGACATCCGTCCCGTCGCGGGTCGGAGCATGCCCATGGTCGATCTGTCCAAATCCGTTCCGTTCCCCGCCGGGCGCCCGAACGGCACCCGCTTGTCCGAGCTGACCGGGTTCGGCGCGAACCCCGGCCAGCTGCGTGGGCGACTGTATCTCCCGCCATCGCTGCGGCCCCGCGCGCCGCTGGTCGTGGCGCTGCACGGCTGCACGCAGGACGCCGCGGGCTACGACCGCGGCACGGGCTGGTCGACGCTGGCGGAGCGCGAGGGATTCGCGCTGCTGCTGCCCGAGCAGGCGCGGGGCAACAATCCGAACGGGTGCTTCAACTGGTTCCAGCCGGACGACATCGCGCGCCTTGGCGGCGAGGCGGAGTCGATCGCGGCGATGGTGGAGGCGGTCGTCGCCGAGCACGGGATCGACCGGGAGCGCGTGTTCGTCACCGGGCTGTCGGCGGGCGGCGCGATGACGGCGGTGATGCTGGCGACCTGCCCCGAGCTGTTCGCGGGCGGGGCGATCATCGGCGGGCTGCCTTATGGATGCGCGTCGGGCGTCGCCCAGGCGCTGGCGCGGATGCGCGCGCCCAGCGGGGACGACGCCGCGCTCGCGGGCGCGGTCCGGGCGGCGTCGGGCGGGTACCGCGGGCCGTGGCCGAGCGTGTCGGTGTGGCACGGCGCGGCGGACCGGACGGTGGATGTCGCCAACATGGACGCGACCGTCGCGCAGTGGCTGGGTGTCCATGGAATTGATCCGGCCAGCCGCTCGACCGAGCGCGGGAGCGGCTGGACGCACCGGACATGGGCGGGGGCGGACGGCCGCGTCGCGGTCGAGGATCGACGCATCGAGGGCATGGGCCACGGCGTGCCGATCGATCCGGGCGGGCCGGACGGGCTGGGCGCGACCGGGCCGTACATGCTGGATGTCGGGCTATCCAGCACCGCCGGGATCGCGCGGTCGTGGGGCCTGCTGACCGGAGCCGACGCCGGGCGCGGCGAGGCGGCGGACGCACCCGCGCGACGGCGCTTGACCCCGGAGGTCGCGCCCGCCAACGACGCCGCACTGCCGCGCCTGCCCGCCGCGGCGAGCGGGGTCGGCCGGGTGATCGAGGACGCGCTGCGGGCGGCGGGGCTGATGCGGTAGCCGCGCTCAGCGCGTCGCCACGTCCGTGCCGCCGAACACGAGGCGGCGGATGAACGGGCTCGCCAGGCTGAAGGGCGCGACCGTCGGCGGCGCGCTCGCCGCGTCGAGGCGGTCGCGCCGGTCGGGGGATAGCACGACGTCGAGCGCGGCGATGTTGGCCGCGACCTGATCGGGACGGCTCGCGCCGATCAGCGTCGAGTCGACGCCGGGCCGTCCCGCGACCCAGGCGCGCGCCACCTGCGCAGGCGGCGCGCCCACCTCGCCCGCGACCGAGCGCAGCGTGTCGAGGATGTCCCAGTTGCGGTCGGTGAACTTGGTGTCGCCGAACGGGTTCGCGCCGTTCAGGCGGCCCCCCTGCGTGGCGGGGGTGTCCGCCGCCGAGGCCGACGGCAGGCCGGGCGCGTTCGCTTGGCCGTCGCGCACGTCCTCGCGCCGGTATTTGCCTGACAGCAGGCCCCCCGCCAGCGGGCTCCAGGGGACCAGACCCATGCCGAACTCGCGCGCGACGGCGATGTGCTCGTATTCGATCCCGCGTTCGGCCAGCGAATATTCGAACTGCAACGCGATCGGCCCGGGCCGCCCGTGCGCGGCGGCGAGCGTCGCCATCTTGGTCGCGTACCAGGCCGGGACGTTGGACAGCCCGTAATAGCGGACATGGCCCGCCCGGACGAGGCCCGCCATGGTCTCCAGCAGCTCCTCGGCCGGGGTCACCTGGTCCCAGACATGGACCCAATAGAGGTCGATATGGTCGGTGCCGAGCCGACGCAGCGACCCCTCGACCGCCGCGCGGACGTGCTTGGCGCCGTTGCCGCCGACATGGGGATGGCCGCGCTCGAACGGGAAGCCCGACTTGGTCGCCAGCACGATCCGGTCGCGCGACTTCGCGTCGGCGATGAAGCCGCCGACCATCTCCTCGCCGCCGCCGCTGGCGTACACGTCGGCGGTGTCGACGAAGTTGCCGCCCGCCTCGACATACGCGTTCCAGATCGCGCGCGACGCGTCCTTGTCCGCGCCCCAGCCGCCGGTGCCGAACGTCATGGTGCCGAGCGCGAGCGGGCTGACGATCAGGCCGGAGCGGCCGAGCGGGCGGTAGCGGGTGAGCGACATGGGGAAACTCCTGTTCCGTGCGGGACGGGAGATGGCGTCGCGGCCCCGCCGGGACTAGCGGGCGGAAGCGGCATGGGCCTATGAGCCCGCCTCAGCAATGGACCGCGATACCTGGACCGACCTGGCCGCCTTCGCCGCGATCGCCGACGCCGGTTCGTTCACCCGCGCGGCGGCGGGGCTGGGCGTGTCGCCGTCCGCGCTCAGCCATGCGATGCGCGGGCTGGAGACGCGGCTGGGCGTCCGGCTGCTCAACCGCACCACGCGCTCCGTCGCGCCGACGGAGGCGGGGGAGCGGTTGCTGGAGCGGCTGCGCCCGGCGATCGGCGATCTGGGCGAATTGCTCGGGCGGCTGGGCGCCGAGCGCGACCGGCCCGCGGGACGCTTGCGCATCAGCGCGCACCGGACGGCGGCGGTGTATCTGATCGCGCCGCGCCTGCCGGGCTTCCGCGCCGCCCATCCGGACGTGCAGGTCGAGCTGGCGGTCGAGGACGGGCTGGTCGACATCGTCGCGGCGGGGTTCGATGTCGGGGTGCGGCACGAGCACGTGCTGGACCGCGACATGATCTCGGTCAGGGTGGGCGGGGCGCTGCGCACGGTCGTGGTCGGCGCGCCCGGGTACCTGGCGCGGATGGGGCCGCCCGGGACGCCCGAGGAGCTGCTGGGCCACCGTTGCCTCGTCTATCGCTACACGTCGTCCGGCCTGATCCACCGCTGGCGTTTCGAGCGGGACGGGCGGGAGGTCGCGCTCGCGCCGCCGCCCTCCTTCGTCAGCAACGACGTCGACCTGCTCCGCGACGCGGCGCTCGGCGGCATGGGCCTGGCGTGCCTGTCGGAGCCGCAGGCGGTCGCGGGGCTGGCTGCGGGCACGTTGGTGGAAGTGCTCGCCGACTGGTCGGTCCCGATCGCGCCCAACCACCTGTACTATCCGAGCCGGCGGCAGATGCGGCCGGCGCTGCGCGCGTTCGTCGACTGGATGGTCGCCGATCAGAGGTGACGCTCCAGCATCGCGCGCACGGGTACGCGCGCCTTAAGGCGGCTGGCGAGCAGGAACATGCCGCCCGCCTTGCGCTGCAGGAACAGCGTGTCGATCGGCGGCAGGCCGTACAGCTTGCGCTCGGCCGCGAGCGCCAGGCCGCGGTCGCGCAAGGCCAGCGTGAGCGCGTTGTCGCCGAAATCGAACACGGCGTCCCGGCGGAGCGCGGCGGCGATCAGCTCGAACATATCGAGCACCGCTTGTTGGTAGGATGACGGGGCGGCCGGGTCGAACAGCCGCGCCTCCAGCAACGCCGCGCGCGCCGCCCCGCGGTCGCCCGAGAGCGCGGCGCGCGCGACGGCGCGGTGCGCGTCGGCCACGTCCGGGGCGATCGCGCGGGTCGCGCCGAAATCGAGCAGCGCGATCCGCCGGGAGCGCAGGTCGTAGCGGAAATTGGCGAAGTTCGGGTCGGTCTGGACCAGCCCCCAATCGAACAGCTCGCGCAAGGTGAGCTCGACCAGCGAAGTGACGACCCGGTCGCGCTCCGCTTGCGAGGCGGCGGCCAGCGTCTCGATCGGCGAGCCTTCGACGAACGACATGGCGAGCACGGCCGGCGTGGTCAGGTCAGGCTGGACCACCGGCACCGCGAAGGCGGGCGCGCCCGCCAGCAGTTCGCCGAAGCGGGTCAGGTGTTCGGCCTCCAGCAGATAGTCGGCCTCGTCGCGCAGCTGGCGCTTGGCCTCGGCGAGCAGCGGCGCGACGTCGAGCGTGTCGGGGATCACGCGCGACAGGCGGAGCAGCGCGGCGAGGTTGTCGATGTCGCCGTCGATGCTGTCCCGGATGCCGGGATATTGCACCTTGATCGCCAGGTCGCGCCCGTCCCTGGCGCGTGCGCGGTGGACTTGTCCGATCGAGGCGGCGGCGATCGGCCGGTCGGACCAGCTCTGGAAGCGGTCGCGCCAGCCCGCGCCCCACTCGGCGTCCAGCACGCCGTGAAGCTGGCGCGCGGGCATCGGGTCGGCGTCGGCGCGCAGGCGGGCCATGATGTCGGCGAGTTCGGGCGGCAGCATCTCGCCCGCGTCCATCGATACGAGCTGCCCCATCTTCATCGCCGCGCCGCGCATCCCCGCCAGCCGGTCGGCGACCCGCCGGGCGTTGGCGGGGGTGAGCAGCAGGTCGCCCACCGCGGGCCGCTCGCCGCGCGCGACCCGCTTCGCGCCGTCGAGCAGCATGGAGCCGGCGACGCTCCCCACCATGCCGCCCAGGCGCGCGAGGCGGGACAGGCGGCCGGTGGGGACGGGCGCCGCGGGACGGGGAGGGCCGGTGGTCATGCCGCCTATATGGTGGGCGCTGGACGCCCGGCCACGAGGTACGGATGGGCGAGCATCCGCAGCCGTCCGGCCGCCAGGTCGGCGGCGTCCGTGATCAGCCGCTCGCCCGTGACGGTCCGGTAACGGGCGACGAGCGCGTCCGTCCGCCCGAAGCGCGCCCCGGTCGCGGCGACGTCGGCGAAGAAGCGCCAGTCCTCGCACGTCCGAAAGCTCGGATCCCACCCGCCCGCCGCGTAGACGGCGCGGCGGCGCACGATCGACCAGCTGGTGCCCAGCACGTTGCGCGTCCCGAGCGCGGCGCGGATGTCGCGGCCGTCCCAGCCGCGCTCGGGCGGGCCGACCGCGCCGTCCGGGCCGACGCGCGCGAAGTCCCCGACCACGACGTCCAGCGCGTCCCGCTCGCCCGCCTCCAGCAGGTCGCGGGCGGCGTCCGGCAGCCACAGGTCGTCGCTGTCGAGGAACGCGATCCATTCCGAACCGCACGCGGCGATCCCGGCGTTGCGCGCCGTCGACGCGCCGCCGTTGCGGGGAAGCGCGAGCGGGATGACGGACGGGTGTTCGCGCGCCAAGCGTCGGATCACGGCGACCCCGTCGTCGGCCGACGCGTCGTCGACCACGACGACGCGGGTGGCGGGGTGGCTCTGGGCCAGGACGCTCCGCAC
>CAXTFF010000004.1:0-3384 GCA_964243325.1 uncultured Sphingomonas sp. | reverse complement strand
ACCGCGTCGCCGACGACGTGCGCGCGGTCGTGGGACGGGATCACGACGTCGTAGGCGGGGAGGGGAGGTCCGGACATGCGCCCTGGATGCCCCGGCCGCCGCGCCGGGCCAAGGGCGCTTTGCAGCCGCCGCGCCGCGTTCCTACATGGCGGCCGGAGACGCCGACCGACCATGCCGACCGCCACCGACCGCCCCGTCCGAACGCGCCGCTGACGCCCGCCGTCGCCGTCGCGGTTCCCGTCAAGAACGAGGAGGACGAGCTGGGCGAGTGCCTGGCGGCGCTCGATCGCGCGGCCGCCGTCCATGGGGGCCCGGTGACGATCGTCGCGCTCGCCAACGACTGCACCGACGGAACGGCGCCGCTGCTCGGACGCACGCGCCTCGTCCATGCGCGGCTCCGCTGGTCGGCGGTGGCGATGCCCCGAGGCAGGCGGCATGCCGGATGGGCGCGGCGGCTGGCGCTCGACGCGGCGGCCGCCGAGCTGGGGCGGGACGGCGACCTGCTGCTGTCGACCGACGCCGACACCGACGTCGCGCCGGACTGGATCGCGCGCACCGCCGCGCACATGGCGGCGGGCGCGGGCGCGGTGGCGGGGCGGGCGCACACCAAGCGCGGACAGCGCGCGGCGCTCGGGCCGGTGGCGTTCGCCCGGCTCAACATGCTCGGGCGGTATCACGCCGCGCTCGACCGGCTCCGCGCGGCGGCGGAACCCGTGCCGCACGATCCCTGGCCGCGCCATTTCTACGAGGGCGGGGCGAGCGTCGCGCTGACGCTCGGGACCTACCGCCGGATCGGCGGCGCGCCGTTCCCGCCCGTCGCCGAGGACCGCGCGCTGTTCGACCGCATCCGCGCTCACGGCGGGCTGGTGCGCCACCCCCTCGATGTGAAGGTCTTCACCTCCTGCCGCCCGGCGGGCCGCGCGCCGGGCGGGATGGCCGACACGGTGGCCGAATGGATCGCGCAAGGGGAAGACGCAGCGCTGCATGAGACGTACCGCGTCGACGCCGCGCTCGCCCCGGGGGGCGCCACCCGCGCGGACCGGCTCACGTTCCGCACGCTGCCCGCCGCGATCGCCGAGGCGCAGGCGCGCATCCGGGCGCTGTCAGCGGCGGACCCACAAGTCGAGCCGGTATTCGTCCCGGCGGTCGGCGCGGACCACGTCCACCGCCTCGCCCAACCGGTCGAACAGCTCGCGCACCGCGTCGTCGCCGCTTCGCGGATAGTCGGTCTCGCCGGTCCAATGGACGAGGAGGAGGTGGCCGCCTGACCGCGTCGCGCCCGTCAGCCAACGCCCGAGCCGCGCGATGTCGCCGCCGTCCAGGTAATACACGACTTCCGACAGCACGACGAGGTCGAAGGTCCCGTCCGGGGCCTCGGCCGGCATCCGGCGGCGCTCGAAGGCGAGTCGGGGCAGGTCGGCGCAGCGCGCCCGCGCTGCGGCGAGCGCGGTATCCGACACGTCGATCGCGAGCAGCCGGTCGCAGCGCGGGGCGAGCCGGGCGGTCAGCACGCCGTTCGCGCACCCGACCTCCAGCGCGTCGGCGTAACGGTCGCGCGGCAGGGCACCCAGTGTGTGGTCGTATTTGGCGGCCTCGTAGGGGCTGGTCTCGAAACCCCAGGGGTCGCCGCGTTCGCTGTACAGCCGTTCGAAATAGGCAGGCGGGATCGACCGCTCGCGCCGTCCGCCTACCACCAGGGGTCCTCGCCCGTGGCGGCGCCATCGGCGTCGTCGCCCCAGCAGTCCGCCTCCAGCCAGGCGGCGGCGGCGCGGTCGCGCGCCTGGTCGGGGGCGGGCTGGCGCAGGTAAAGGCCCAGGTCGCGGGTGATGCGGTCGATCCGGCTGCCCTCGAAGAACGAGGCGGTGCCGACTCCGCGCGCGGCCGCCTCCATGACGAGCAGCCCGGCCTCCTCGACGACGCCGCGCGTCATCAGCACGAACGGGACCGCGCGGGCGTCGGCGGCCTCCGCCAGCCGCGCGGCGCGGCGGACCCAGGTACCGGCGCCGCGCGTCGCCACGACGCACTCGGCGAAACGGCGGCGCTGGATGGGGTCGGCGCCCTTGCCCGTTTCCACCAGATGGTCGCGCAGGTGGCGCACCAGCGCCTCCACCGCGCCGAGCTGGACGGCGGTGAAGCGCCACGCCCCCGCGCTGAAGCGGGGTTCTCGTTCGTAGTCGCCAGGCTGTCCGATCAGCGCGGCGGGGCCGACGACCAGCCCCTCGAAATCGAACAGCCCGCTGCCCGTCGCGCGCATCCCGCGCGTCCGCCACGCGCCGTTGTCGGAGCGGTCGGCGTGGGCGGCGATGTCGGCCAGCACCAGCCGTTTGCCGCCGTCGCCGTCGCGCGCGGTGATCAGCGCGGCGTCGATGAAGCCGCCGCCGGTGGCGAAGCTCTTGGCCCCGCTCAAGCGCCAGCGGCCGTCGCCGGTCGGCGCGATCGCCATGCCCGGCGCGGGTTCGGTGTTCCACACGCCCGCCACCCGCCCGCCCGCGAGCGCGCGGCGCTGGCCCTCGCCGCCGTACGCGTGGACGAGTTGCGCCGCGTTGACGTGGCCCTCGTAGATGCGGCCCAGGCTCAGATCGGCCCCGCCGACCAGCCGCAGCACCCGGTCGAGCGCGTCGACCGCCCCCGTCGAGGGCAGCGTCGTGAAGCCGGTCAGCGCCCCCGCCCCGTCCAGCGCGCGCAGGCGGTCGGCGGGAAAGGTCTCCGGCCCGTTCGCCCGGTCCCATTCGCGCGCGAGGGCGCGGACAGCGACGGCGACGTCCGACGGCTCGGCCCCCGCCGAAGCGAGGCCGACGGGCGCGGCCGCGCCTATCGGTTCCAGGGCGGTGCGCCGCAAGGTTGTCGCGTATGTCATATGGTCCCCCAAACGCGCCCGCCGCCCGCGCGTTGCGCCAGCCGGGAACGCGCGCGCCCCGCCGTCGTTGAGGGGGTCATCACGGCTTATTGAGGTAATCCCATGGCGTCCGCGGCGGTAACGAAATTCAACGACGTGGTGAACCCGGTCGACGGCGACCGCGACCATCCCCAGCGCGGGCTTCCGAGCACGGCGGCGATCGGCGGGCATCCCATCCACCCGATGATCGTGCCCTATCCGATCGCGTTCCTGACGGGAGCGGTGGCGAGCGACATCGCCGCGCGGCGGAGCGCGGACCCGTTCTGGTCGCGCGCGTCGCGCTGGCTGCTGGGCGCGGGGATCGTCACCGGATTGGCGGCGGGCGCGGTCGGCGCGGTCGACTATTTCACCATCAAGCGCGCGCGCGAGAAGAAGACCGGCAGGCTCCACGCCTACGGCAACCCGCTCGCCCTCACGCTGGCGGGCGCGAGCCTGCTCGCGCGCCGGAAGGACGGCGACGCGTCGCCCGGCAACGGCGCGTTCGCGCT
>CAXTFF010000003.1:11321-24115 GCA_964243325.1 uncultured Sphingomonas sp. | reverse complement strand
GCCGTAGCGGCCGTCGGTGGGGCGGCGGCAGGGCTGGACGAAGGCGGCGTTCCACGGGTCGGGGCCGAGCGCGCGCAGCGTGGTGGCGGTGTGGAACGTCCCCGCCCCCATCTCCATGTCGTAGGGCTGGAGGATGAGGCAGCCGCGGTCGCTCCAGTAGCGGTGGAGCGTCAGGATCATGTCCTGGAAGGAGAGCGGCCGCGCGGTCACGGGCGGCGCGATGGCAGGTGGATGGCGGGGAATCAAGCTGGCGGGCCTCGGGCAGGGCCGGTATGGATCGGCGCCTCGCCCCACACCGGATGTCCGCGTTCCATGGTCCAGTCCTTCCGCACCGCCGCCGCCGCCGCCCTGATCCTGCTATCGTCGACCGCCTGCGCGCAGGGCAAGCCGACGGCCGCGCCGGTTCCGGTCGCGGCGAACGACGCCGATCCCGCGCTTTGGGTCGTCAAGGACGCGGACACGACCGTGTACCTGTTCGGGACGGTGCATGTGCTCAAACCCGGGCTGACCTGGTTCGACGAGGCGGTGCGCGCGGCGTTCGACCGGTCGGACACGCTGGTGCTGGAGATGGTGGAGCCCGATCCGGCGGCGCTCCAGAAGATCGTGATGGCCAAGGGGATGACGTCGGGCAAGCCGACGCTGACCGAGCAGCTGCCCCCGGCCAAGCGCGCGGCGGTGGTCGCGGCGCTGACGAACGCGGGGCTGCCACAGGCGGCGTACGACCGGATGAAGCCGTGGCTGGCGGCGGTGACGGCCACGATCACGCCGCTGGGCAAGCTCGGCTACGACGCGGGCAGCGGGCCGGAGAAGGTGCTGGGGGCCGCGGCCAAGGCGGCGGGCAAGCCGGTCGTCGGGCTGGAGACGGCCGAGCAACAGCTGGGATTCTTCGACGGGCTGTCCACGCCGGCGCAGGTCGAGTTCCTGACGGCGAGCGTGGACGAGCTGCCCAAGCTGCCCGCCGAGATGGAGCGGATGGTGAGGAGCTGGTCGCGCGGCGACCCGGCGGCGTTGGCGGCGGTGCTGAACGACAGCCTGAAGGAGTCGCCGGAGGTGGCGCGCGTGCTGCTGACCGACCGCAACAGGACCTGGGCCGGGTGGATCGGCCAGCGGATTAAGCAGCCGGGGGTGGTGTTCATGGCGGTCGGCGCGGGCCACCTGGCGGGCGGCGAGGCGGTGCAGGCGCAGCTCGCCAAGCGCGGGCTGAAGGCGGAGCGGATTCGCTACTGACCCTGCTTCTTGCGATTCGCGGGTCGCTGGATTAAGGCCCTCCGCGTCCGCCGCATGGTCATCCCTGGAGGCGTGGGCGGATAAGACACCTTTCTCGGAGTACCAGCATGAGCGACCAAATGACGCTCGCGGCCGAGACGCGTGACCGGGTCGGCAAGGGAGCCTCCCGGGCGCTGCGTCGCGATGGCCGCGTCCCCGCCGTGATCTATGGCCAGAACCAGGAACCCGTCGCCATCCATCTGGAGGCCAAGGCGCTGACCAAGGCGCTGGCGAGCGGGCACTTCATGAACTCGGTCGTGATGATCGAGGGCGCCGGCGGCGGCGCGATCCGCACCCTGCCCAAGGACGTCGCGTTCCATCCGGTCAGCGACCGGCCGATCCATGTCGATTTCCTGCGCATATCCGAGCACACCGCGGTGAGCGTGTCGGTCCCCGTCGTGTTCACCGACGAGGAGGAGTGTCCGGGCATCAAGGCGGGCGGTGTGCTGAACGTCACGCGGTACGAGATCGAGCTGCTGGTCGACGCGTCGGAGATCCCGGGCGAGATCGCGA
The DNA here is from genome assembly GCA_964243325.1 of uncultured Sphingomonas sp. Classification (GTDB taxonomy): domain Bacteria; phylum Pseudomonadota; class Alphaproteobacteria; order Sphingomonadales; family Sphingomonadaceae; genus Sphingomonas. Next base: position 22,336 of record CAXTFF010000003.1, on the reverse strand, counting down.
TCTCGCTGGCGGGGGTCCAAGTGGGCGGTTCGATCCATATCTCCGACGTGACGCTGCCGGGCGGGGCGACGCCGGCCATCACCGACCGCGATTTCGCGATCGCGACGATCGTGCCGCCGACGGTGCCGACCGCGGCCGACGACGCCGCCGACATCGAGGCGGGCGTGCCGACGCTGGACGAGTCGCTGGATGCGACGCCCAACAGCGACGAGCCCGAGGCGGACACGCCCGGCCAGGGTTGATCCGCGCGCCCAAACGGGTCGCGTTCGGGGCGGGGTGGCGGAGACGCTCCCCCGCCCTGTTTCTTGTCGGGAGCTGGCGATGCAGATCTGGGTGGGGCTCGGCAATCCGGGGCCCGAATATGCGATGCACCGGCACAATGTCGGCTTCATGGCCGCCGACGCGATCGCGGAGACACACGGGTTCGGCGCGACCAGGAAGCAGTTTTCCGGCTGGACGCGCGAGGGGCGGATCGGGGCGGAGAAGCTGCTGCTGCTGAAGCCCGCGACCTTCATGAACGAGAGCGGGCGCGCGGCGGCCGAGGCGTTGCGGTTCTACAAGCTGGGCGTGGACGCGCTGACGGTGTTCCACGACGAGCTCGACCTCGCGCCGTTCAAGGTCAAGGTGAAGCGCGGCGGCGGGGCGGCGGGGCATAACGGACTGCGATCGACCGACCGGCATCTGGGGCAGGAATACCGGCGGGTGCGGATCGGCATCGGCCATCCGGGGCACAAGGACCGGGTCAACGGGTATGTGCTGGGCGCGTACGCCAAGGCCGAGCTGGACCCGCTCGCCGACCTGCTCGGCGCGGTGGCGGCGGAGGCGGCGTGGCTGGCGGCGGGCGACGACGCGCGGTTCATGAACGCGGTGGCGCTGCGCCTGCAGGATCAGGAATGATAGTCAGTCGCAATACTTGCGCGACGCCGCGGAAATGCGAACTAGTCGCAAGCGGGATGAGAGTTGTTCGCAAGAGTTGTTCGTTGTTGTTTCGGGAACTCTTGAGGCGTATCCCCGTTTTCAGCATCAACTCTCGCACGACCTTAGGAGCGCATCATGGGCCTGACCACCGCCGGAACCGCCGCTTGCGGCAAATGCCGCTATTTCGACACCGCCGGGGCGGAGCAGGCGGGCGCGTCGCTGGGCCTGTGCCGCTACAACCCGCCGATCAGCCAGCCGAGCGCCGACAGCCATGGCGTGTGGCCCAAGGTCGAGGCGAACGACTGGTGCGGCCATTACGAGCGCGCCGACGCTTAAGCGTCGGGGTACCGAGTACGGCTTGAGGCCGGGCGTGGGTTTCGGGCCACGCCCGGCCTTTGTCGTTTCTGGGCCGGGTCCGCGATTCGGTTGAGCGAGCGGCGAACCGCGAAGGAGCGACGAGGAGAGAGCGACCACTGATGCTCCTCCCCTCCCCGGCGTAGGCCGGGGCCCAGCCCCTGTCATGATGACTGACCCAGGTCGGCGTACGCCCGACCGCTGGGCCCCGGCCTACGCCGGGGAAGGGTGACATTCGGTGATCGCGTACGAGTCGCCGAGAGATCGCATCTGCCTTCTACCAAGCATTGACGACCCACCACACACCCGTTAGTGAAAGGCATTCTCATTAGCGGGTGTGGCCTGCCATGTACGATCTGATCGACCGCCTCGTCTCCGACCTCCCCGCCGCCGACCGGGCGTTGCTCGGCGCGACGCGGGCCTGGGTGCATCAGTTGACGATGACCGGGTCCGGGGCGTCCACGCCCCCGATCGCGGAGGCGCTGGGCGGCGGGTCCAACGCGTTCGACGCCGCGATGCGCGCGCTGGACGAGGGATCGACGGGGACGCTGGTGTTCGAGCGGCCGTGCCAGGCGCGCGTGTCGGAGACCGAGGCGGTGTGGCTGGGCATATGGCGGCTGGTGCGCGCGGACCGGCTGGGCGCGGCGCAGGCGTCGCTGGCCGGGCTGGCCGGGCTGGCCGACGCGGGCGCGGCGCGCGGGATCACCGCCGCCATGGTGCGCGCGAGCACGGCGCTGCGCTCGGCCGCCTGACGGCGTTGCGCGCCAGGCCGGGGCGTGCTTGGGCGCGGAGGTGACCACCGCGCTGTTCCCGACCCTGCTCGATCAGGCGACGCTCGGCGACGAGGCGCTGTTGGGCGAACTCGAGCATTCGGTGCGGAGCCTGGCGCGGGACGACGCCGCGGGGCGGCGCTGGTGCCGCGAGCACGGCTATCGCGGCTACACCTCCTACGCGTCGCTCGACGACCTGCCCCGGCGCGATCCCGCGTTCGGCGATCTGAAGCGGCATCTGGACCGGCACGTCGCGCGCTTCGCGCAGGCTTGCGCGTTCGATCTGGGCGGGCGCAGGTTGAAGCTCGACAGTCTGTGGGTGAACCTGCTCAAGCCGGGCGGGCATCACGGCGCGCACATCCATCCGCATAGCGTGGTGTCGGGGACGCTCTATCTCGCGTTGCCGGAGGGATCGGGCGCGATCCGGTTCGAGGATCCCCGGCTGGGGTTGATGATGGCGGCCCCTCCCCGCCTCGCCGACGCGCCCGACGCGATGCGCAGCTTCCGCACCGTCGCGCCCGAGCCGGGGACGGTGCTGCTGTGGGAGAGCTGGCTGCGGCACGAGGTCCTGCCCCACACCGGTCGCGGCGAGCGGATCAGCGTGTCGTTCAACTACCGCTGGTAGCGAGCTTCTCCTCCGCCCAGTCGAACAGGCGCGAGCTGACCTGCTCGGCCGCCCAGCCGATCGCGGCGCCCGCGACGATGTCGCTGACGAAATGCCTCGCGCGCGGCACCTGGATCGCGGCGATCGCGGCGGTGGCGGCGAGGCCTGCCCCGCGCGAGTTCGGATAGTCGCGGGCCAGCGCCTGGCTGACGGCGAGCGATCCCGCGGTGTGGCCCGACGGAAAGGAGGACAGCGCGTGCTCGCCGCTGTCGCCCGCCTCCATGCGGTAGTGATCGTCGAGTGCCTTGTACGGGCGGGTGCGATCGATCGAGCGCTTGATCAGCGTCTTTATGCCGGTCGCGAGGGAGTGGGCGGCGAACATCCTGATGCCGGTCCGGGTCAGGCGCGGATCGCCCGACCATAGACCGACGGCCGACGCGCCGAGCGTCAGCAGACGTAGCGGAGGCTGGTCGCCGATCTCGCTCAGGAAGCCGAGCGCCTTGACGACCGGACGGTCGCGGTGGTCGTCCATCGCCTCGGTCACGGCGATGTCGACCCGTTCGACGGTCTGGGCGGCTTGCTTGACGGTTTCGATGGGGGCGGTGTCGGGCATGGGCGGTCAACCGGCGAGTGGACGCGCAAGTTCAATCGGGGACGTGGGAAATGCGCCGGGGTGGCAAGCGCGGCGGCTTGGCCCTAGGGCGGCGGCGATCAGGTCATCATCCAGGAACACGCAATGGGTTTTCGCTGCGGCATCGTCGGGTTGCCCAACGTCGGCAAGTCGACGCTTTTCAACGCGCTGACGCAGACCGCGGCCGCGCAGGCCGCCAACTATCCGTTCTGCACGATCGAGCCGAACGTCGGCAACGTCGCGGTGCCCGATGAGCGCCTGGACGCGCTCGCCGCGATCGCCAAGTCGGGCAAGGTGATCGAGACGCAGCTCGGTTTCGTCGACATCGCCGGGCTCGTGCGCGGCGCGTCCAAGGGCGAGGGGCTGGGCAACCAGTTCCTGGGCAACATCCGCGAGGTCGACGCGATCGTCCATGTGCTGCGCTGCTTCGAGGACGGCGACGTCACGCATGTCGAGGGCAAGGTCGATCCCGTAGCCGACGCCGAGACGGTCGAGACCGAGCTGATGCTGTCCGACCTGGAGTCGCTGGAGAAGCGCGTCCCCGCGCTCGCCAAGAAGGCGACCCAGGGCGACAAGGAGGCCAGGGTCGGCGCGGCGGTGCTGGGCCGGGCACTGGAGCTTTTGCGCGAGGGCAAGCCGGCCCGGCTGGTCGCGCCCAAGGACGAGGAGGAGGCGCGCGTGTTCGCGCAGGCGCAGCTGCTGACCGCCAAGCCCGTGCTGTACGTGTGCAACGTCGGCGAGGCGGAGGCGGCCGAGGGCAACGACCATTCGCGCGCGGTGTTCGCCAAGGCGGCCGCCGAAGGCGCGGAGGCGGTGGTGGTGTCGGCGGCGATCGAGGCGGAGATCGCCACCATGCCTCCGCAAGACCGGGGCGAGTTCCTGGCCGAGCTGGGGCTGACCGAGACCGGCCTCGCCCGCGTGATCCGTGCCGGGTACAAGCTGCTCGGCCTTCTCACCTTCTTCACCGTCGGCCCCAAGGAGGCGCGCGCCTGGACGGTGGATGTCGGGTCCAAGGCTCCGCAAGCCGCCGGTGCGATCCATTCGGATTTCGAGCGCGGCTTCATCCGCGCGGAAACGACGGCGTTCGACGATTTCGTGCGGCTGGGCGGCGAGACGGGCGCGCGCGACGCGGGCAAGCTGCGCCAGGAGGGCAAGGAGTACGTCGTCCAGGACGGCGACGTGATGCTGTTCCGGTTCAATGTCTGAGGGAAAGGGTCCGGCGGAAGTGATTGCAAACGCCCGGTTCCACCCCTAGCCCGCATCCATGCTCGCCCGGCTGATCCTGTTCCTGCTCGCGCTGGCGTTCGCGGCTCCGGCCGCCACGGCGGCGTGCCATGCGCCAGCGGTCGGGCATCATGCGGCGACCCCGTCGCATCACGGGTCGGTTCCGGCCGAGCGCGACGACGGAGTCACGCCGGCGACCGCATGCATCGGATGCGTCCCGCCGTCCGACTGGACGCCGGGGCGAATCGGCGCGGCGGAACCGGTCCTACACATGCCGGTGTCGGCGCGCGTCCCGGCGCTGACGATCGGGCGGGGCGCGCCGCCCGCCCTGCCCCCTCCGCGGATCGGGTGATCGCGCGGGCCTCGGCCCGTTCCTTCACCTTCATCTTCGGAAGCCATCATGACCAGGACCACCCTGCTCGCCGCGAGCGCGGCGGCGGCGCTGTTCGCCGTTCCGGCGGCGGCTCAGCACCAGCATCATCAGCCGATGCCTGCCCCCTCTCCTAAGCCCACGCCACCGACGACCCATGCCGACCAAGGCGCAATGGGCCACGGCCCACCGCCCACCGGGCCGGACGCTCCAACCCAGGCGGTCGACCACGCCGCGATGGGGCATGGCTCGACCGCCACCGACATGGCCATGATGATGGGCATGGGGCGGACCGACTATCTGACTGGATCGGGCACCGCGCGGCTGCCCTACAACGAAGCCCCAATGCGCGGGGCGATGTTCCATGCGGGCGAATGGATGCTGATGGCGCACGGTTACGCCTGGGGCGTGTATGACGACCAGGGCGGGCGGCGCGGGGACGAGATGGCGTTCGTGACCTCGATGGCGATGCTGATGGGCGACCGCGATCTGGGCGAGCGCGTCCATGTCCAGCTGCGCGCGATGGGCAGCCTGGAGCCCGCGATGGGCGCGCGCGGCTATCCGAACATCTTCGCGGTCGGCGAAGTCGCGAACGACCGGCCGCTCGTCGACCGGCAGCATCCCCACGACCTGTTCATGGAGCTGTCCGCGCGCGTCGACTACCGGCTGGACGGGGGCGACAGCCTGTTCCTGTATGGCGGGCCGGTGGCGGAGCCCGCGCTGGGCCCGAGCGCGTTCGTCCACCGGGCGTCGGCGCGCTACCTGCCGCTGGCGCCGATCACGCACCACTGGTTCGATTCGTCGCACATCACCTACGGCGTGGTGACGGCGGGCTACGCCGCGCCGCGCTGGCAGCTGGAGGCGTCGGCCTTCCGCGGGCGGGAGCCGGACGAGCGGCGATGGAACGTCGAGCGTCCCAAGCTCGACAGCTGGAGCGTCAGGGCGAGCTGGACGCCGACGCCGGAGCTCGCGGTGCAGGTCAGCCACGGCGAGCTGAAGGGCCCGGAGGAGTTCCACCCGGGGGAGGACGAGGCGCGCACGACCGCGAGCGTCCATTACGCGACGGGGCCGGTGACGACGACGTTCGCCTACAGCCGCAAGAACCGCGTACCCGGCCCGGTGCTGCCGGCCTGGCTGGGCGAGGCGAGCTGGGAGATCGACCGGCGCCACGCGGTGTTCGGGCGGATCGAGCGCGTCACCGCCGACGAGCTGTTCCCCGACGAGCGGGATCCGTCGCACGAACGGCTGTTCGAGGTGACCAAGCTGGAGGCGGGGTACGCGTACCGGCTGCCGATCCTCGGGCCGCTCGGGGTGGCGTTCGGCGGGACCGTCGCGGGGTACCTGAAGCCCGACGCGCTCGATGCGGCGTACGGCAAGGACCCGGTCAGCTGGACGGTGTTCTCCAAGCTGGTGCTGGGTCTCTGAAGCGACGTGCGGTTGTCGCCGTTCGGCGTTATGGTCGAACGGCGGCGATTGGGAGCGTTGGGTTGCGGTATCTGGTTTCCGTTCTCGCGCTCCTACTCGCGCCGATCATAGCCGGGTGCGCCACCACGCCCGTCGCCAGAGCGGAGCGGCGCGCGGCCGTGACGATCCTGGTGTCGATCGACGGGTTCCGGCCCGATTATCTGGACCGGGGCGTCACCCCCAACCTGTCGCGGCTGGCGGCGGCGGGCGCGACGGGGCCGATGCGGCCGTCCTTTCCGTCCAAGACCTTTCCGAACCACTGGACGATCGTGACGGGAATGGTGCCCGACCGGCACGGCATCGTCGCCAACACCATGGAGGACCCGGCCCGGCCGGGAGAGACGTTCACCATGGCGTCGGACGACCCGTTCTGGTGGAACGCGGCCGAGCCGATCTGGGTGTCGGCCGAGCGCGCGGGGATCCGGACGGCGACGGTGTTCTGGCCGGGCGCGAACGTCGCCTGGGGCGGCGCGCGCGCGGCGGAATGGCCGAACAAGGTCGCGGGTGGCAGCCGGCCGTCGTCTTGGCAGCAGTATGCCGAGCCGGTGAGCGAGGCGCAGCGGGTGGACGCGGTGATCGACCTGCTCCGCCGCCCGGCGGCGACGCGGCCGCGCTTCCTGACGCTCTATTTCGAGGCGGTCGACACCGCGGGGCACCAGCATGGGCCCGACGCCCGGGCGACGACGGAGGCGGTCGCGGCGACCGACGCGTCGATCGGGCGGTTGGCGGCGGAGCTGCGGACGCTTGGGCAGCCCGCGAACCTGGTGATCGTGTCCGATCACGGCATGGCGGCGACGTCGAGCGCGCGGAGCGTCGCGCTGGACCGGATCGTTTCGGCGACCGACGCGCGCGTGTTGGAAGCCGGGCCGTATGCGAGCTTCTTCGCGCTGCCCGGGCGCGAGGCGGCGGTCGACGCGGCGCTGCTCCGGCCGCATCCGCACATGACCTGCTGGCGCAAAGAGCGCATCCCCGCGCGGTTCCGGTACGGGGCGAACGCGCGCGTGCCGCCGTATCTGTGCCTGGCGGAGGTGGGGTGGACGCTCGCCAAGACCGCGCCGACCAGGGCGTCGGTCGGGGGCAATCACGGGTACGACAACGAGGCGCCCGAGATGCTAGCCCTGTTCATCGCGAACGGGCCCGCCTTCCGGGCGGGGACGAAGCTGGCCGCGTTCGACAACGTGGCGGTCGCGCCGTTGCTGCGCGATCTGATCGGCCTGCCGCCCGCGCCGGGGCTGGACGGGACGGCCGCGCCGTTCGAGAATGCGCGCAGGCGCTAGGGAGGTCGGCGATGCAGTATTTCGAGGATATCGAGGTCGGGGCGACCGCGCGCTTCGGCGCGTACCCGGTCACGCGCGAGGAGGTGACGGCGTTCGCGGGCAAGTACGATCCGCAGCCGTTCCACCTGTCCGACGAGGCGGCGGCGGCCACGCATTTCGAACGGCTGTCGGCAAGCGGTTGGCATACCTGCGCGATGGTGATGTCGATGGTGGTCGCCAACCTGAAGGCCAACCGGCAGGCGGGGCTGGGGTCGCCGGGAATCGACGAGCTGCGCTGGGTGAAGCCGGTCCATCCGGGGGACACGCTGGCCTGCGAGACGGAGGTGCTGGAGAAGCGCCGGTCGGAGAAGCGGCCGGAAATGGGCATCTTCCGGAGCCGGATGACGGTGCGCAACCAGGACGGGGTGGTGGTGATGACGTTCATTTCGACCGGACTGATCAGCACCCGTCCGGTCGGAACACCCCCCATCGAAGCCGAGGTGGAGGCGCACCCGTCCTGAACGGACGGGCGCGCAGGCGGTCGGTCACTGCCCGCCGCGTCGCCCACCGCCACCGCCACGAAGCCCGCCTCCGGATCGGAGCGCGCCGCCGGCCCGCGCACCGCCGCCGACATCCCCGCGCGCCGCACGGGTCGCCTGACGTTCCTGGCGGACGGCGGCGCGGCCCGGATCCAGCGTGCTCCGGTCGCGGATGACGCCGCGCTGTTCCTGGCGGAGCTCGCGGCGATCCTGGCGCAGGTCGGTGCGGAAGGCCTGGCGATCGCCCTGGCGCTCCGTGCGGAACTGGTCGCGCGTCAGCGTGCCCGAACGGAGCGCCTCCCGGTCGCCGCGGCGATCGGCGCGGAAGGCCTGGTTGTCGGCGCGACGCTCCTGGCGATAGTCGCGCAGGTTCTCGCGGAGCTCCGGACGATCGGCGCGGAGCTCGGCGCGGCCGCCGGGATAGTTGTTCGGATTGCCGCGGTACAGGCCGCGCGTACCGGCGAGCGCGCCGCGCCGCTGGAAATAGCGCTGCTGATCGCCGTTCCAGCGATAGCGGCGGTTGCTGCGGTCGAAGACGTATACGCCGGTACCGGGATAATAGAAGTCGTTGTACCAGCCGCCGGCGAAACCGCCGCCGTACCCGGCATAGCCACCGCCGTAGGCATAATCACCGTAGCCGTATCCGTCATAGCCATAGCCGTCGGCATAGTCCGAACCGTAACCGAGGCCGCCATAGCCGTAGCCGTCGGTGCACGCGCCCAAGCCCAGCGCCAAGCCGGCAGCGCCGAGCGCGACGCCCAGCCGCTTCAGGATCGATCGGTACGCCATCACGTGTTCTCCCGTACGAGGGCGGGCAGACACGCGCCCGCGAACACCGTCAGAACGAGCGCCGCGCGGCGCGGTTCCTCAATGGCCGGGAAAGCTCACCAGCGCGGCGACGGCGACCCCGTCTCCGCGGAGCGCGTCGGCCCCGCCCAGGTCGGGCAGGTCGACCAGGAACTGCGCCTGCGCGACATCCGCGCCCGCCCGGCGGAGGAGACGGAGCGCGGCGCGGGCGGTGCCGCCGGTGGCGATCAGGTCGTCGATCAGCAGCACGCGCGCGCCCGGCGCGCAGGCGTCGGCGTGCATGGCGATCCGGTCCTCGCCGTATTCGAGGGCGTACTCCTCGGCGATCGTGACGCCGGGCAGCTTGCCGTCCTTGCGGATGGGCAGCACGCCCGCGCGGAGCGGGACGGCGAGCGCCGCGGCGAACAGGAAGCCCCGCGCCTCGATCCCGGCGACGAGATCGACCGGGCCGACCGTGGCGGCGACCATCCGCTCGATGGCGGTCGCAAGGCCGCCCGCGTCCAGAAGTAGGGTGGTGATGTCGCGGAACCGGATGCCGGGCTTGGGGAAGTCCGGGATCGTGCGGATCAGAGCGGCCAAGTCGAGATCGGCGGTCGCCATACCCGGGACTCCCGACCCACTATCTTGGCGTTGTCGGGGGAAGACGCGCCCTCCCCCGCCCATCAATGCTTAACGTCGGCCCAGACGTTCTTGTACGCGCCGTAGGCCAGGAAGCAGAAGATCGCGATGAACAGCACCGCCGCGAGGCCGGCCGCGTGGCGCCGCTCCAGATTGGGCTCGGCCGCCCAGGTCAGATAGGCGGCCACGTCCTTGGCCATCTGATCGACCGTCGGATTCGTGCCGTCCGAATAGGTGACCTGGCCGTTCGACGTGAGCGGCGGCGGCATGGCGATGTTGAGGTTCGAATAATACGGATTGAAATGCAGCCCCTGGGGCGTCTTGGTATCCGGGAACTTCTTGAGCAGTTCCTCGCCCTCGGTCCCCTTGTAGCCCTCCTGCGGACGATAGCCGGTCAGGAGCGAATAGACATAATCGGAGCCGTCGTCGCGGGCCTTGACCATCAACGAAAGGTCGGGCGGCAGCGCGTTGTTGTTGGCCGCGCGCGCCGCGACCTCGTTCGGGTAGGGCGACGGGATGCGGTCGGACGGCAGGTTCTTGCGCGTCGCGGGCTCGCCGGTCTCCTGGTTGATGCTTGGCTGCTCGACCGCCCATTGTTGCGCGATCGCCTTCACCTCTCCCTCGTTATAGCCGATCTGCGCGAGGTCGCGGAACGAGACGAGCCGCATCGAGTGGCAGCCCGAGCACACTTCCTTATAGACCTGGAACCCGCGCTGGAGCTGGGTGCGGTCCCATTTGCCGAGCACACCGTCGGACGCGAAGCTCGCCGGGCGCGGTTCTTTGTGGAATTCGTGGCTGGCGGACTCGGCGGACGGATTGCGCACCGCATCGACGACCGTCGAGACGAGCCCGATCAGCAGCACGGCGATGAAGCCGAGCCCGATCAGAAAGGCGATTTTACGAACCATGTGCGCTCAACAATCCTGTGGGGTCGGGTTCAGGCCATCGCGGCCGTCTGGGCGGGGCTGGTGCCGCCGTGACGGGCCAGCACGGCCTCGGTGATCGAGTTCGGGACGGGACGCGGACGCTCCAGTCGCGAAACGATCGGCAGATATACGAGGAAATATCCGAAATAGATCGCGGTCCCGAGCTGCCCCAGGATGACGTTGCGCGGGATCGCCTCCGCGCCGCCGACATAGCCGAGCAGGAGGACCGACAGGAGCAACGCGACCAGGCCGTAGCGGACCGCCGGGCGGAAGTTGGCCGAGCGCACCGGGCTGGTGTCGATCCAGGGCAGGAAGAACAGCAGCAGGATCGACCCGAACATGGCCAGCACGCCCCACAGCTTGGCCGGCAGGATGAAGTCGACGGTGAACGACTTCAGGATCGCGTAGAAGGGCAGGAAATACCATTCGGGCACGATGTGCGCGGGCGTGACCAGCGGGTTCGCCGGAATGTAGTTGTCCGGGGGAGCGAGCAGGTTGGGGGAGAAGAAGATCAACGCCGCGTAGATCAGCATG
>CAXTFF010000003.1:5880-11311 GCA_964243325.1 uncultured Sphingomonas sp. | reverse complement strand
GTCCTTGGCCGTGTAGTACGGGTGGAACGGCACGGTGTCCTGCGGGCCCTTCACCTCGACGCCGGTCGGGTTGGACGAGCCGGGAATGTGGAGCGCCCAGATCTTCAGGATCACGACGCCCGCAATCACGAACGAGAGCAGGTAATGGAGCGAGTAGAAGCGGTTGAGCGCGGCGTTGTCCGGCGCGAAGCCGCCGAGCAGCCAGACGCGCAGCGTCTCGCCGACGACCGGGATGGCCGAGAAGAAGCCGGTGATGACCTGCGCTCCCCAGAAACTCATCTGACCCCAGGGAAGGACGTAGCCCATGAAGGCGGTCGCCATCATCAGCAGGAAGATGACCACCCCGAGCAGCCAAACCATCTCGCGCGGGGCCTTGTACGAACCGTAATACAGCCCGCGCGCAATGTGGATGTAGATCACCGCCAGAAACATCGACGCGCCGTTGGCGTGAGCGTAGCGCAGGAACCAGCCCGCGTTGACGTCGCGCATGATCCGCTCGACCGAGTCGAACGCGATCCCGCCGTTCGCGGCGTAGTTCATGGCGAGCGTCACGCCCGTCACGATCTGGATCAGGAGCGCCATGCCCGCAAGCACGCCGAAGTTCCAGAAATAGTTGAGGTTGCGCGGTACCGGGTACCCGGCCCCGATCGCGTTGTACATCAGGCGCGGAAGCGGAAGCTTCGCGTCGAAATACTTCATGATCGGCGCTTGCGGCTCGTACTGCTTGGCCCAGGGAAAGCTCATGATCTGCTACCTCAACCGACGGTCAGGACAGTGTCGGAATTGAACACGTAGTCGGGAACCTGCAGGTTGGACGGCGCGGGTCCCGCGCGCACCCTGCCGGCCGTATCGTAGGCCGAGCCGTGGCAAGGGCAGAAATAGCCGCCGTACGGCCCCTTGTTCTCGCCCTCGCCCGCACCCAGCGGTACGCATCCCAGATGGGTGCAGACGCCAAGCGTTACCAGCCAGTTCTTCTTGCCTTCCTTGGTGCGCTCGGCGAGCGTCTGCTTGTCGCGCAGGTCGCCGAGCGGCACCGCGTCGGCCGCCGCGACCTCCGCCGGGGTCAGGTTGCGCACGAACAGCGGCTGCTTGCGGAACTGCGTCTTGATCGCCTGGCCGGGCGCGATCTTGGATATGTCCACTTCCGTGGAGGACTGCGCCAGCACGTCGGCGGCCGGAGCCATCTGGTTGACCAGCGGATAGACGATCGCGATCGCGCCCACGCCCGCAAAGGCGACGGCGGCGACGTTGATGAAGTCGCGGCGACGCGGATCGGGCAGCTCGCCCTTGGCCGCCATCACCGGCGAAGCGCCGGGGGGAAGCTGGTCTTCGACAGTCGCCATTCAAAACAGCCCTCGGAATGCGTCGGGCGGGACCGGCGAGCGGCCCGCGATGGAAAAGCCCGTCGCGTTCCACGCGCGGGCCGTCACATAGGCGTCGATAGCCGCCGGGAGCCGCTTTTGCCAACTCCCTTTTGCCGGACCGGCACCTTGCGTTAACGGCCGCCATGCGCATCGCCTTGTTCGAGCCCGATATCGCGGGCAACGTGGGCACGATCCTGCGGCTGGGCGCGTGCCTGGACGTCCCCGTCGACCTGATCGAGCCGATGGGCTTCCCTTGGGGCGACCGGGCGCTCCGGCGGGCCGGGATGGACTATGCGGCGGCGGTAGAGGTGCGGCGCCACGTCGACTGGGCGGCGTTCCGGGCGGCGACGGCGGGGCGGGTCGTGCTGGCGACGACGCGCGGCGCGGTCGGGCTTTGGGACGCGCGGTTCGAGCCATGCGACGTGCTGCTGCTCGGGTCGGAGGGCCGCGGCGTGATCGAAGACGTACACGCCGCGGCCGACCTGAGGGTCGCGATCCCGATGCGGGCGGGGATGCGGTCGTTGAACGTCGCGGTGGCCGGCGCGATGATCGCGGGCGAGATGGTGCGGCAGCTGCGCTCGACACCGCGGCGCGGCGGCGGATAAGGAAGCATCATGCCCGACCTCGCCACCCCGCTCGACGCCGAGCAGGCCGCCGCCCGCGCCTGGTTCGAGCGCTTACGCGACCGCATCTGCGCCGAGTTCGAGCTGATCGAGCGCGAGGCGGGATCGGACGCGCGGTTCGACTATATCGCCTGGGACCGGACCGATCCGTCGGGCGATCCGGGCGGCGGCGGCGTTCGGGGAGTGATGAAGGGCCGCGTCTTCGAGAAGGTGGGCGTCAACGTCTCGACGGTGGGCGGGACGTTCGAAGGCGAGTTCGGACGCACCGTGCACGGCGCGGGCGACGACCCGCGCTTCTTCGCGACGGGGATCAGCCTGGTCGCGCATATGGCCAACCCGCACGTGCCCGCCGTGCATATGAACACGCGGTTCCTGGTGACGACCAAGCGCTGGTTCGGCGGCGGCGCGGACCTGAACCCGCCGTTGCCGATCGCGGAGGATACGGACGACTTCCACGCCGTGCTGAAGGCGGCGTGCGACCGGCACGACCCGGACTATCACGAACGCTTCAAGGCGTGGGCGGACGAGTATTTCTACATCCCGCACCGGCACGTCCACCGGGGCGTGGGCGGCGTGTTCTTCGATCATCTGGAGGGCGGGTACGAGGCGGACTTCGCCTTCGCGCGCGACATCGGCGAGGCGTTCCTCGACGCGTATCCCCGCATCGTCCGGCGGCGGATGAACATGCCCTTCGCGGACGCCGACATCGCCGCACAGCGCGTCTGGCGCGGCCGCTACGCCGAGTTCAACCTGGTGTACGACCGGGGAACGCTGTTCGGGCTGAAGACGGGCGGCAACATCGACGCGATCCTGATGAGCCTGCCGCCGGTGGCGAGTTGGGATTGATCCAGGGGATGTTGACGCCGGTACCCGCCGACCATGTCGCGACGGTGGTCACGACGCTGGAGATGCGGACCCGCCCGCCGCTCCGCCCGACCCCGCCTTCCCCACTCCGGCTGGAGCGGTGGCGCCGGCCCGATCCGGACAGGTACCGCGAGCTGTTCCGGCGCGTGGGCGAACGGTGGCTGTGGTATTCGCGGCTGATGCTGGACGACGCCGCGCTGATCGCGGCGACCCACCGGGAGGCCACGCAGGTCCACGCGGCCGTCGACGCGCGCGGGATCGAGGTGGGGTTGCTGGAGCTGACGCATCCGGAGCCGGACCGGTGTTCGGTCGACTATTTCGCGCTGGTGCCCGAGCTGACGGGACAGGGGCACGGCCGGTGGCTGATGGCGACGGCTTTGCGCCTGGCCTGGCGACCGGAGACGGCGTGGGTGCGGCTGCATACCTGCACGCTCGACCACCCGCGCGCGCTCGGCTTCTACCGGGCGCAGGGCTTCATGCCGACCAGCCGGGCGTTGGAGACGTTTCCCGATCCACGGCTGACGGGCGTCCTACCGCCGGGCGCCGCGCCGCAGATACCGCTGCTCGGGGGTCAGCGGCTCGCGAGTCGGCGATAGACGCTGACCGCGATCAATACCTGCGCGACGCCCGCCATCGTCGCCGCCGCGCCCAGTCCGGCAGCCGCAAGCACCGCCGCGACGACGCTCCGCTTGGCGGCGAGATCGAGCGCGGCGAAGGGTTGGGCCAGGACCAGTCCGCCCAGCAGACTGGTGGAGGCGAGCGCCATCATCGGCAGGCCGCGGCCCCGGCTGAGCGCGAAGGAGCGAAAGACCGCGCCCATCGCGCTCACCGGCCGCTCGGCGATCAGCACCGGCCCGACAAGCAGCGTGCGGCCCATCACGTACAGGCCGGGCAGCACCCACAGATACAGCCCCGCCCCCGTCGGCACCGCGACCACCAGCATCGCCAGGAGATAGCGCGGCAGCAGCGCCCCCGCCCGGCCGAGCGCGGCGCCGATCTCGGGCGCGCGGGCGTCGAGATAGGCCGACTGCAGCGCGGCCCCGCCGAACAGCGCCAGGACGTTGGCGAGCAGGTGCCAACCGCCGTGCGCGCGCATCCAGGCGGCCAGCTTGGCCGCTCGGGCGAGCGCCTCCGCCTCGGTGGCGGCGCCGCTCAGCAGCGCGACGGGAGCGCTCGGAACCAGCAGCGCCAGCGCGAAGGCGGGCAGGAACAGGAACGGTCCCGCGACGCGCAGCAGCCAGTCCCGATCGCGACGGAACAGGCCCCAGGCGTCGGCGAGGACGGGCCGGACGGCGATGGTCACGAGGCGGCGGGCATCAGGGAGCGTTTGCGTTCCCGGTCGGGTCGGCGCGACCAAGCGCGACCAAGCGGTCGTAAAGCTGCGCGGTGAAGGCGTAGGCGAGGACGGTGAACCCCGCCGAGACCGCCGCCGCGGCGACAGCTGCCACGAACTGCGCCACGCCGATATTCTCCGCGCCCAGCAGCAGCCGCAACGGTATGAAGACGACGAACCGCGCCGCCTGGACCGCGACGACCAGCACGATCGCAAAAAGCAGAAGCGCGGCGGCCAACCTTAGCCCGAGTCCGCGCGTCAGCCGAAACGCGCGCCCGATCGCACGCAATCCGAGCCGCTCGTTCAGGATCACGGGCACCAGCGGCACCAGGCGCGCAGACAACCAAAGCAGCACCCCGGTGACGAGGAGGCCGTACAGCCCGATCGAAAGCGCCGCGCCGCGCGGGATCTCCGGCATCGAACCCGACTGGCTCGCGATCGCCAGATCCACGCCATAGGCGACGAGAATGCCGATCAGCGGCACGAACAACAGCGCCATCGCCAAGCCTGCGACGACCGATACGCCCAGCAGCGGCAGAAGGCGCGGCGAGGCGCGGCGACGGGCATCGGCCGCCGTCGTGGCCGGGTCGCCGGTGACAGCGGTGATGGCGAGCGCCCCCCACAAGGTCAACACCAGCAGTCCCAACGCGAGCGCGAAGCGAAGCACCGCCGCCAAGCCGCCCGGCGTCGTCGCCGAGGCGCCCCCAACGCCGCCAACGCCGCCGGCGTGGAGGGCCAGCCCGGCCTGGACCACACTCGGCAGGAACAGCGACAAGGCCGCGATGGGGACGAGCAGCCCCAGCCGGCCGCGCACCGCCTCCACGGCGCCGTCCCATACCGAACCGATTCCGACCCTCGCTCCCGTCACTCCGCGCGCCCCTCAGCCTGTCCGACCGCGCCGTCGCTAACCGATGCGCGGCCGCTCCGCCAGCGGCGCGGTTGCAAGCGTCGGGCGAGCGTCGCACATGAACCGGCGTGGCCGGTCCCTGCCCCGACATCGAATGGCGCGTCACGCCCGGGCTGACACCCTACGCCGAGGCGGTGGCGGCGATGGAGTCGCGCGCCGCCGCCGTCGCGGCCGGCGAGGCGCGCGAGCTCGTCTGGCTGCTGGAGCATCCGTCCGTCTATACGGGCGGCACCAGCGCGGTGGACGCCGAGCTCCTCGATCCCCGCTTTCCCGTGGTCAGGACCGGGCGCGGCGGGCGGTACACCTATCACGGGCCGGGACAGCGGATCGGCTATCTGGT
>CAXTFF010000003.1:3078-5870 GCA_964243325.1 uncultured Sphingomonas sp. | reverse complement strand
GTGATCGGCGCGGGCGCGACGTCCGGCGATTCGTCGGCGCGCTGGAGGATTGGGTGATCGCCGCGCTGGCGCGCGCGGGGGCGGCGGCGTTCACCGTGCCCGGCCGGGTCGGCATCTGGACGCTCGACGAGGGCCGCGACGCCAAGATCGGCGCGATCGGGGTCCGCGTGCGGCGCTGGGTCACGCTGCACGGTTTTTCCGTCAACCTGTCGCCCGACCTGACGCATTTCGGCGGCATCGTGCCCTGCGGCATCGGCGACGCGGGGGTGACCAGCCTCGCCCGGCTCGGGAACCCGCGCCCGCAAGCGGCGTTCGACCTGGATCTCGCGTTAACGTTTCCCGCGTTCCTCCAAACTCTTTCTTGCCCCTTGCAAATGGAGGCTTGAGGGTCGGACGCGTTCGGTTTAATGTCCACCTCGATTTGGGTGATAGCAACCTTGTGGTGCCGTCCAGATCATTATCACAAGGGAGCTTTAGAATGCGTGCAATGATCTCCAAGGTCCTGACCGGTTCCATGATCGCCGGCGCGGCGCTGCTGGTGTCGGCTTGCGGCGGCAACAACGAGGCGGCGACCGAGAACACGATGGTCACCGACCTGAACGCGACCGAGGGCATGGACACCATGACCGACAACATGACCGCCGTGGACGGCGCCATGAACGGCGGCACGATGGCCAACGACTCGATGATGATGTCGAACGACTCGATGATGATGGGCAACGACGCCATGATGTCGAACACCACCACCTCGACCACGACCACCAACGCGATGTAAGTCGCCCGGGTCGCTCGCGACCTGGATCGAACAAGGGGCCGTCGGCGATGCCGGGCGGCCCCTTTTCCGTTGCGCCGTCCCGATCGGGCGCACTTCCCGAACGGGCGGACGCGCCTACCGACCCCGGCGCGGCGGAATGGTTAAAAAGCGTTTGGGGGCCGGCGCGTTATCCCGTAGTTTCGGCACGTTACGGACCGGGAGGGTGTGATGAGGGTGTTGCGTGTGGCCGCTGGCGCGGCGTTGGGGATGGCTGCGCTCGGCGCGGCTCCGGCGTCCGCCCAATTCTATCTACAGTCCAAACCGCTCGCCGGTCAGCCCGTGAAAGGGGACGAGCCGGGCATCATCGGCTCCCCCCTGCCCGAGGCGACGCCGGACGAGCTGCGCGCCGGGCTGGTCTGGACCATGCGCGCCGCGCTGAACGTCGCGGCGCTGCAATGTCAGTTCGAGCCGACGCTGAACACCGTGCGCAACTACAACGCGCTGCTGCTCGATCACCGCGACGAGCTGAAGAAGTCGTTCGACGTCCTGACCAGCTATTTCACGCGCACCGGCAAGACCAAGGCGGCGGGCCAGACCGCGCTCGACCAGTTCGGGACGCGCATCTATTCCAGCTACGCGACGGTCGGGGCGCAGCGCGGGTTCTGCCAGGCGGCCAATATCATCGGCGCGGATGCGAACTTCACCCCGCGCGGGCATTTCTTCGAACTCGCCGAGACGCGGATGCAGGAGGTGCGCAACAGCCTGGTGCCGTTCGGCGAGCAGCGCTTCCCGCGCAGCGAATGGCGCGACGTCGCGGTGGTCCGGCCCCGGCTGGACGCGGCGTGCTGGAACAAGAAGGGCGAGTGGCAGCCCAAGAAATGCGGCGTGTCCACCTGGCCCGCGACCGAGGCGGTGGGGTTGGCGTCACGCTGATCGCTTAGCGCATTCCCAAGAGCTTGTGCGTCTGGAGACTCAGCCGCCAGCGCGGACGGTCCATCACGAGCGCGACCGCCGCCGCCTGATTCGCCGCGGCGTCCGCGTCGTCGAGCGGTTGGATCAGGCGATGGGTGAAATCCCACGACTCGAGCGCGGCCGGGTCGATGCCGGCCTGCGGCCAGACGAGTTTCAGCTCGTCGCCCCGCCTTTGGACGACGTCGCTCCCCGCCTTGGGGCTGATGCAGACCCAGTCGACGCGCGGGTGGGCGGGAAGTGTGCCGTTGCTCTCGATCGCGATACGGAAACCGGCGGCGTGGAGCGCGTTCACGACCGCGTCGTCGACCTGGAGCATCGGCTCGCCGCCCGTCAGCACCACGAAGCGGCGGTCGCGGCCCTCGCCCCAGTGATCCTCGGCCGCCGCGGCCAGCGACCCGGCGTCGGCGAAGCGCCCGCCGCCGATCCCGTCCACGCCGACGAAGTCGGTGTCGCAGAAGCGGCACACCGCCGTCGCCCGGTCCCGCTCGCGGCCCGACCACAGGTTGCACCCGGCGAAGCGCACGAACACCGCGCGCGCGCCCGCATTCACGCCCTCGCCCTGGAGCGTCAGGAACATCTCCTTGACCGCGTAGCTCATGGGGTCGCGGCGTAGCGCGTCGGGTCGGGTACGCCCGCCTCGGCAAAGCCCTTGGCGCGCAGGCGGCACGAGTCGCACAACCCGCAATGAAGCTCGTCCGGGGTCGGATCGTAGCACGACCAGCTGAGGCCCATGTCGAGCCCGAGCCGCGCGCCCTCGCGCACGATGTCGGCCTTGGTCATGTGCTGGAGCGGCGCGCGGACGCGGAAGGGCGCGCCCTCCACACCGGCCTTGGTCGCGAGCTCGGCCAGCGACTCGAACGCCGCGATGAACTCGGGTCGGCAATCGGGGTAGCCCGAATAATCGAGCGCGTTGACGCCGATGAACAGGTCGCGCGCGCCCGCCGCCTCCGCCCAGCCGAGCGCGAGGCTGAGAAAGATGGTGTTGCGGGCGGGAACGTAGGTGACCGGGATGCCCTCGGCCGCGACACCCGTCTTGGGCACGGCGATGTCGGCGGGGAGCGCCGAG
>CAXTFF010000003.1:0-3068 GCA_964243325.1 uncultured Sphingomonas sp. | reverse complement strand
TCGCGCGCGCCCGTCGCCTCCGCCCAGCCGAGCGCCAGCGACAGAAAGATCGTGTTGCGTGCGGGGACGTAGGTGACGGGAATGCCCTCCCCCACCCCGCCCTTGGGCACGGGCGTCGCATCGGTCAGCGCGGAGCCGCCGAAGCGCGACAGGTCGAGCGGGAGCACCACGTGCCGATCCGTCCGGAGCGCCGCGGCGACGCGCGCGGCGGCGGCGAGTTCTATCCGGTGACGCTGGTTGTAGTCGACCGACAGCGCGAGCAGCCGGTAGCCGCCCTCGCGCGCGAGCGCGGCCGACACCATCGAGTCGAGGCCGCCCGAGACGAGCGCGACCGCCGTTTCCCCAGTTCCCATGATGCGGGCGCGCTAGGCCGAACGGCGCGCGCGCGCAACGGCCGGAAAAAACGGCCGCCCCGAAAGGCGGCCGAGAACGGCGAGGTCGCCGACAAGGGAGAAGCGCCCCGACTGGGCACGGGGGACCCTTGCGCCGAAACTCGTGACCATCTGGTGAACGCGCATCGTCAGACGAGCTCGGCCCCGACGGCGACCGGGAAATTCCGGGCGCAAAACTTGCAGTCGACGACGATCATCCCGTCGGCGTCCGCCATCTCGCGCTGTTCGGCGACCGGGAACTTGGCGATGACGCCCGCGATATGCTCGGGCGTGCAGCGGCAGCCTTGCGCGAGCGGGGTCGAGGCGAGGACGCGCACCTCGCTTTCCTCGTTGAACAGCCGCCAGACGAGCGTCTCGAGCGGGAGCGCGGGCTCGGCGAGCTCGTCGGCGCCCATCGTGCCGCCGAGCGCGGCGACGTGTTCCCATTCGGGATGGTCGAGCCGGGTGTGGAGCCGCTCGCGCCCGTCCTCGCCTTCGGGCAGGTGCTGGAGAAACAGCCCGCCCGCCACCGTGCGACCGGCCGCGTCCTTGCGCAGCGCCACGCGCACCAGGCTGGGGATCTGCTCCGATTGCACGAAGTAGCTCTCGGCCGCCTGCGACAGCGTCTCGCCGTCGAGCGGGACGATGCCCTGATAGCGTTCCTTCGTGACCGCCAGGTCGAAGGTGATGGCGAGATGGCCCTGGCCGAACAGCTGGTCGAGCGTCGGGGCCGCGGGCAGCGTCGCCAGCCGGTCGGCGTCGTACTGGACATAGCCGCGCAACTCGCCGCCGCCGTAGTCGCACACCAGCAGCTCGACGATCCCGCCCTTGTTCTGCGCCTGCATCGTCAATTGGCCGCTCGCGTCCTTGAGCGTCGAGCCGATCAGCGCGGCCAGGCACAGCGCCTCGGCCAGCAGCGCCTCGATCACGGGCGGATAGGCGTGCGCGGCGAGCACCGTGTCGAGTACGGGACCCAGGCGCACCATGCGCCCGCGCGCGCTGCGCGACGGGATCGCGAAGCCGAGCGCGCGGTCGATGTCGTGAAGCTTCAGTTCGGGCATCGGGAAAAGATAGGGCTCGGGTCCGCAGGATCAACGCCGCGCCCGGTTCAACCGATCTGTCCAAAGCACCAGCGCAGGATCGATTTCTGCGCGTGGAGCCGGTTCTCCGCCTCGGCCCAGACCAGCGAGCGCGGCCCGTCGATCACCTCGGCCGCGACCTCCTCGCCCCGGTGCGCGGGAAGGCAGTGGAGGAAGGCGGCGTCGGGCTTGGCGCGCGCCATCAGGTCGGCGGTGACTTGGTAGGGCGCCAACGCGGCCAGCTTGGTGTCGGCGTGCGCCTGGCCCATCGAGATCCAGCTGTCGGTGACGACCAGGTCCGCGCCCGCGACGGCTTCGTGCGGCGATCCGACGACGCGCGCGCGGCCCCGCCCGCTCCGGACGGTCGCTTCGTCCGGCTGGAATCCTTGCGGGCAGGCCGCGATCACGTCGAAGCGCATGAGCGCCGCCGCCTCGATCAAGGACGCCAGCACGTTGTTGCCGTCGCCGAGCCACGCGACCTTGAGGCCGGGCAGCGCGCGGCCGGTCTCCGCGATCGTGAGCAGGTCCGCGACGATCTGGCAGGGGTGCGAGCGGTCGGTCAGCCCGTTGATCACCGGCACGGTCGCATGTGCCGCGAGTTCCTCGATCTTGGCGTGATCGTCCGTGCGCAGCATGATCGCATCGACATAGGCCGACAGCACGCGCGCGGTGTCCGACACCGGCTCGCCGCGGCCGAGCTGCATCTGCCCGGCCTCCAGCACGATCGCCTGGCCGCCGAGCTGGCGCATGCCGACGTCGAACGACACGCGGGTCCGCGTCGAGTTCTTCTCGAACACCATCGCCAGCACGCGGTCGCGCAGGGGCGCGTCGGCGTCAACGCGGCCCTTGGGCCAGCCGGCCCGCGCCGCCTTGCGCGCGCGGGCGTCGGCGAGGATGACGGCGAGCCCGTCCTCTCCCGCGTCGGACAGCGACAGGAAGCGGCGGACCTCAGTCATTGGTCGCCGGCACGTAGACCCGCGCGGCCTCGCTCAGCTTTTCGACGCATTCGGCGATGTGGCTTTCGTCGATGACCAGGGGCGGCAGCACGCGCACGACGTTCTCCCCGGCCGCAACGAGCAGCAGGTCGTGATTGTCGCGGACATGCGCCACGAAGGCGCGGCTGTCGGTCTTGAGCTTGAGACCCAGCATCAACCCGGTCCCGCGCACGCGGTCGAACAGCGCGTCGTGGTTGGGGATCATCTGCACCAGCGACGAGCGCAGGCGGCGTCCCATCGCCTCGACATGCTCGAGGAAGCCGGGCTCCAGGATCACGTCGAGCACCGCTTCGCCCGCGGCCATCGCCAGCGGGTTGCCGCCATAGGTCGATCCGTGGGTGCCCGCGATCATGCCCTTGGCGGCGTCCTCGGTGGCCAAGCACGCGCCCAGCGGAAAGCCGCCGCCGATGCCCTTGGCGACCGCGACGATGTCGGGTTCGATGTCGTAATATTCATGCGCGAAGAAGCGGCCCGTGCGCCCGTAGCCGCACTGCACCTCGTCCAGGACGAGCAGCAGCCCATGCTCGTCGCACGCCGCGCGCAGCCCGCGTAGGAAACTTTGCGATGCGGGGCGGACGCCGCCCTCGCCCTGGATCGGTTCGACCAGGAACCCGGCGGTGTCC
>CAXTFF010000002.1:0-30527 GCA_964243325.1 uncultured Sphingomonas sp. | reverse complement strand
GAGGCGTGGGTGGACACCGTGTGCCCGCCGAGCCGGTGCAGCGGAGAGCGCGCATGGCGAAGGCCGGCGTGGTGCTCACCAAGTTCCTGATCGATCGCGCCGAGCCGCGAGCTGGTGGCGAGCAACCCGGTCGAGCGCGCGGCCGTGCGCAAGACGGACGATCAACGCGAGCACTATCCGAGCTTGGAAGAGGTGAAGCGGCCCGGCCAGGCGTTCGACGCGCTGGTCGCGGAAGGCGCGAACGCCTAGGCGATCGCCATCGCGCGGTTGTGGGCGCTCACCGGCTGCCGCCGCAACGAGATCGCCGCGCTTCGCTGGGACGAGGTCGACCTTGAGCGCGGCCTCCTGATCCTTGGCGATACCAAGAACGGCCGCTCCGTCCGGCCGCTCAGCCATGCCGCCGTCGCCATCCTGAGCGAGATCGAGCAGGTGGACGGGTCTGGTTACGTCTTCCCTGGCACTACCGGCGAGAGCCACTATCGGGCAACGAAGCGGATCTGGGCCAAGGTACGGACCATGGCCAAGCTGCCTGACGTCACCCCGCATACGCTCGGCTCGACGGCGGTGTCGGGCGGGAGGCGCTCGCGCTCACCGGCGCGATCCTGGGACACAGCAACCCGCGCTCGACCGCCATCTACGCGCATGTGCAGCTCGCGCCCATGAAAATGGCGGCGGAGCGGGGCTCGGGCAAGCTCGCGAAGGCGCTGAACCTTTCTGCCGAGTGGACGGGAAGGAGGGCGTGAGGTGGTGGTCGTCCGCCTTGAGAAATCGACCCATCGTCAGTCATTCACACCGCCTTGAACGCTTCCCGAAATCGAGCATTCATTCAGGGGGCTGAACCGAGCTTTAGGCCACGCGCTCGAAAACCTGGTACGCTGGACAGGTGCATCTTGGTGTTCGCGGCAATAGAGCAGCTGATTCTCGTGATCGTCAGCTGGGCCATCTCGGCAGTTTGTTGATCCGCTGCGCCAATTCCCGCACCAGGTACCAAGCCTTCTGCGCCTTCCACCTCGCAATATACTGGGGACCGTCCAGCCGGCCGAGGTGCTCTTCCCGGCGTACGCGCAATCATAACGCTGTTTAGGCTGGCTCGCTGCAATCATTCGTAATAGCCTCCTCGGGCGCTGCGAGTTCGGGCCGAGCCAAGGCCGGGGGACGACGGAATGGCTACCATCACGGCGATCGCGCCGCTCACGACCGCCTCGGAATGGTCGAACTGGTCGGGAAGCGTCCACGCCCGCCCGCGCGCCGTCCTGCGTCCCCGCGACGAGTACGCGCTCGGCCGGGCGATCAGGGAGACCGCGTCGGTCAGGGCCGCGGGAGCGGGGCATTCGTTCATGCCGCTCTGCCGGTCGGACGAACTGATCGTCTCGCTCGAGGAGCTGGAAGGCGACCTCCATGTCGCGGCCGATCGGCGAACCGTCCGCGCGCCGGCCGGGTGGAGCCTCAGGCGGCTGACCGCCGCCTTGTGGCGGGAAGGCCTGTCGCTGGCGAACCAGGGTGACGTCGATCCCCAGTCGCTGGCGGGATCGATGGCGACCGGCACGCATGGCACCGGCCGGGCGCTCGGGTCGCTCGCCACCCTGGCGCGCGGGTTTCGGCTGATGGGGGCCGACGGCGTGTCCCGCTGGTGCGACGCGCGTACGAACCCCGACCTGTTCCAGGCGCAGCGCCTGTCGCTCGGCTTGTTCGGCATCGCCACCGAGATCGAACTCGCGGTCGTCCCCGCCTACCATCTGGTCGAGCGGACGGAGAAGAGAGCCTGGGCGGAGGTGCGCGAGCGCTTCGACGAGCTGGCCGCCGCGCACCGGCATGTGGAGTTCTGGTTCTTTCCGCACGCCCACGACGTGATCCTGAAGACGTTGGACCCGTGCGACCCGTGCGATCCGCCGCCCGCCGTCCCCGGCGACGAGGAGGAAGGGTTTCGGCGGATACTGGACGCGGGCGCGGCCGATCCGTCGCTGGTGCCGTCGCTGCAGAAACGGATCATGGAGGCGCGGACGGCGGAGGAGCGCCGGGGGCCCGCCTACACGATCTTCCCCTCCGATCGGACGCTCCGTTTCGAGGAGATGGAGTATGAGATGCCGCGCGCAGCCGGGCTGGAGACGCTGGACGAACTGGTCCACTGGATCCGCAGGGCGGAGCTGCCGGTCGCGTTCCCGCTCGAATACCGGACGGTCGCCGCCGACGATATCTGGATGAGCCCGATGAACGCGGGGCCGGTCGCCGCGATCTCCCTGCACCAATACGCGCCCATGCCGTGGCGCGCGCTGTTCGCGGAAGCGGAGGTCGTCTTTCGCGAAGGCGGCGGTCGACCGCATTGGGGCAAGCGGCACACGCTGGCACGCGCCGATGTCGACGCCCTCTATCCGATGGCGGAGCGGTACCGCGAGGTGCGCCGATCGGTCGACCCAGGGGCCAAGTTCCTGAACGAGCATCTGGCCGAGCTGTTCTCCTGATGAACGACCGGGAGCTCCACGCCCACCTAATCGGGCGGGCGGGGTCGCGCGGGGCGCTGAACACGCCCGCTTTGGTGCTCGACCTCGACGCACTGGACCGCAACATCGCCGCCTTGGCCGCGCTGGCGGCGGCGCGCGGCGTGGCGCTGCGCCCGCACGCCAAGACGCACAAGAGCGTCGACGTCGCCCGCCGCCAGATCGCCGCGGGCGCGGTCGGCCTGTGCTGCGCCAAGATCGGCGAGGCTGAGGTGCTGGCCGACGGCGGGATCGCCGGCATCCTCCTCACCTCGCCCGTCGCCGCGCCCGCCGCGATCGACCGACTCGCGGCGCTCGCGGCGCGGTCGCCGGGGCTGATGGCGGTGGCGGATCATCCGGGCGTCGTCGCGGCGATCGACGCGGCCCTCGCCGGGACGGACGCGACGCTGGGCGTGGTGATCGACATCGATCCGGGCATCCGCCGCACGGGCGTCGCGTCCGCCGAGGCCGCCGTCGCCCTGGCGCGCGCGATCGCCGCCGCGCCGCGCCTGCGCTACCGGGGCGTGCAGTTCTATTGCGGCGCGCAGCAGCATATCGACGGCTTCGCCGACCGCCGCGCCGCGACGGAGGAGCGGACGCGCTATCTTCAGGAGGTGATCGCCGCGGTGACGGCCGCCGGGTTCGCGCCGGAAATCGTCACCGGATCGGGCACGGGCACCTGCAAGATCGACCTCGACCTCGGCGTGTTCACCGAGCTGCAGGCCGGGTCCTACGTGTTCATGGACAAGCAGTATCTCGATTGCGACCTGGCCGACGGGCCGACATCGCCGTTCGAGACGGCGCTGGGCGTGGACGCGCGCGTGGTCAGCGCCAACCACGCCGCGCTGGTCACGATCGACGCGGGCTTCAAGGCGCTCTCCACCGACGGCGGGACGGCGGTCGTGCGACGCGGCGCGCCGGCCGACGCGCGATACGTGTTCATGGGCGACGAGCATGGCGGGCTGGTCGCGCCGGGCATCGGCGAGACGCTCCGGCCGGGCGACGCGGTGACGCTGACCGTTCCGCACTGCGACCCGACGGTCAATCTGTACGACAGCTACCATGTCGTGCGCGGCGACACGCTGATCGACCTGTGGCCGGTCGGCGCGCGCGGCCGGTCGCGGTGATGCGGGACTATGCCGAGCATGACGGCCTGGCGCTCGCGGCGATGGTGCGCGGCGGCGAGATCACCGCGCTGGAGCTGGTCGACGCCGCCATCGAGCGGATCGAGCGGCATGACGGCGTCCTGAACGCGGTGGTCCACCGCGCTTTCGAAGAGGCGCGCGCGGCCGCCAAGCGGCCGCCGGGCGACGGCCCGTTCGCCGGGGTGCCGTTCCTGGTCAAGGATTTCGGGATCGGCGTCGCGGGCTGGCCGAACACGTCGGGTAGCCGGTATTGCGCGGGCGTCCGCGACGCGGAGGATAGCGGCCTGATGCGCCGATACCGCGGGTCGGGCGTGATCCCGATCGGCCGCGCGGCGAGTTCGGAGTTCGGGATCATCGGCAACGTCGAGACCGCGGCCTACGGCGCGGTGCGCAATCCCTGGAGCCCCGCCCACGCGTCCGGCGGATCGTCGGGCGGATCGGCGGCGGCGGTGGCGGCGGGCTATGTGCCGATGGCGCACGCCAGCGACGGCCTGGGGTCGATCCGCATTCCGGCGGCCTGCTGCGGGCTGGTCGGGCTGAAACCGACGCGCGACCGCAATCCCAACCTCCCCGACGGCTTCGATTACGCGATGGGCTTCTGCGTCGATCACGTGGTCACGCGCACGGTGCGCGACAGCGCGGCGATGCTCGACGCGACGGGGCGGCCCGAGCCCGGATCGCCATACGCGATTCCGCCCAAGGCCGGGCCATATCTGGACGAGGTCGGCCGCGCGCCCGGGCGGCTCCGGATCGCCTGGTCGGCCGAGACGCCGACGGGGCGCGAACCGTCGGACGAAGTGGCCAGGGCGATCCGGGACACGGCGGCGACGCTCGCCGGACTGGGCCACGACGTGTTCGAGGGCGGGCTGGGCGTCGACTCGGCCGCGCTATATGCGGCGCGCCTGCCCGTGTCGGCGGCGAACTTCGCGGCGGGGATGGCGCGCACGATCGCACGCGTCGGGCGCGAGCCCGGGCCGGACGATCTGGAGGCGATGACCTGGGCCGCGCTCAAGGGATCGCGCGCGGTGACCGGCGAACAGGCGTTCTGGGGGCTGCAGCAGCTGCGGATGCTGACGCGCGGCGTGCTGGAGCGGTTCGAGGCGTTCGACGTCCACCTCGCGCCGGTGATGACCGCGCCCGCGCCGCCCATCGGCGAGATCGCGGGCGCCGGGGGCGACCCGGCGACGGTGTCGCGCCGACAGGCGGCGCTGTTCCCATACGCGGCTTTGTTCAACTTCACGGGCCAGCCCTCGATCAGCCTGCCGCTCGCGGTCGCGCCCGGCGGCCTGCCGATCGGCCTGATGTTCACCGCGCGCTACGCCGACGAGGCGACGCTGTTCCGGCTCGCCGGGCA
Source organism: uncultured Sphingomonas sp. (assembly GCA_964243325.1). Taxonomy (GTDB): domain Bacteria; phylum Pseudomonadota; class Alphaproteobacteria; order Sphingomonadales; family Sphingomonadaceae; genus Sphingomonas. Next base: position 25,554 of record CAXTFF010000002.1, on the reverse strand, counting down.
GCTGGAGCGCGAGATCGGCTGGGCCGGCCGCCGGCCCGCCATCTGGAACTAGACCGCGACGCGGCGGGCGAGTTCGACGCGCTTGGCCGCGACCTCGGCGCGGGCGCGGTCGAGCGTGTCGTTCTCCGTCGCGAGCAGCAGGCCCTCGATCACGCGCTTCAGGTGATCGCGCATCGCCGCGCGCGCCGCGACCGGATCGCGCCGCCGGAGCGCCTCCAGGATGACCTGATGCTCGTCCACGCGCGGCTGGACCCCGAGCGCGCGCGCCCGCTCCAGCATGTGCGCGCATAACGGCGAGTTGTACCGGGCGTCCCACAACGACTCCACCACCCCCACCACCGCCGAATTCCGCGTCGCGCGCGCGATCGTGACGTGGAACTCGCGGTCGGCGTGCTCGCCGCTGACATGCTCGCGGTTCTCCCGCTCCATCGCGACGATCAGCGCCTCCAGCGCGACCAGCTCGTCCTCGGTGATCGACACGGCCGCGAGCGCGGCCGCCTCGCCCTCGAACAGCCGCCGCGCCTCCGTCAGCTCGAACGCGCCGATATCGAGTTCGGTGGTGGGCGCCTCGGCGGGCGGGTGGTCGACCACATAGATGCCGGATCCGTGCCGCGACCGCACCAAGCCGACCACTTCCAGCGCGATCGTCGCCTCGCGTATCGTCGGGCGGCTGACCCCGTGCTCGTCTGCCAGTTCGCGCTCGGAGGGGATGCGCTGTCCGGGACGGTAGTCGCCGCGCTGGATGGCCGCGGCGATGGTGGTCGCCACCTGTTGATACAGCTTGCGCCCGTCCGCCTGCAGCCCCGCGCTGGTGCCCGGCTTGCCGATCGGCTGGATGAGCGCGCCTTTGATCATGTTCAAACCCTCCCGCGGCGGCCGTGACCGGTCGCGCCTGTCGCCCTTACCACATACCGGAATCGGCCGCACCGGGATTTCGGCCTGACACATCGCTTGCATGTGGCCCGACCATTATATAGGCATGTCGTATCAAGTTGGCCGGGCCACATGACCCGAGACCTTCAACGAGGGGATGGGACATGGCGAAACTGGGCAATTCGGTTTCCACGGTGGCGCTGGCGGTCGCGACCGTCTTCTGGGCCGCGCCGACGCTGGCCCAGACGGCGCCGGGCTCGCTGACCGATCCGGCGCAGGGCGCGCCGGAGGGCGCGACGTCCAACACCGGCGGCGTAGGCGCGCAGGCCGACGTCGTGGTCACCGCCAACAAGCGCGCGGAGAACGTCCAGGACGTGCCGCTGGCGGTGTCGGTCGTGACCCCGACGCAGCTGGCGGCCGCGGGCGTGCGCGAGTTCCAGGATCTCGGACGCGTGGCACCTTCGCTAGTGATCCGGCCGGCCGAACATCCGGTCAACGCCAACGTCTCGCTGCGCGGCGTCGGCACCTTCGCCTTCTCCATCGGCGTCGAGCCCAGCGTCGCGGTGCTGGTGGACGAGGTGCCGCTCGCGTTCCAGGCCCGCGCCTTCACCGACCTGCCCGACGTGGAGCGGATCGAGGTGCTGCGCGGGCCGCAGAGCACGCTGTACGGCAAGGCGGCGTCGGCGGGCCTGATCAACATCATCACGCGCGACCCGACGAGCGAGTTCCGCGCGCGCTTCAATGGCGTAGCGACGAACGACGAGGAATATAGCGGCAATTTCAGCCTGTCCGGCCCGGTCACGCCGACGCTGGGCGCGGTCGTGTCGGGGAGCTATTCCTTCTTCGACGGCAATGTGCGGAACCGGTTCGACGGGAAAGAGGTGAACGGGCGCGAGGTGGTCACGACGCGCGCGAAACTGCGGTGGGAACCGACGACCGACACCGCGATCACGCTGTCGGGCAACTATCTTTACGGCAAGACCGACGTCGGTCGGCCCTTCATCCGGCTCGCGCCGACCGCGCGGTTCCGAAACGACGCCGCGCTGACCCCGGCGGCGTTCGCGCCGGGCGTGTCGTTCGATCCCGAGAACACCGAGATCAGCAACAACTTCGCCGCCCGTACCGATTACCGAGGCTATGGCGGCAACCTTCGCGCCGAGATCGGGCTGTTGCAGGGGCACCAGCTCGTCTCGATCACGTCCTATGACCGCTTTCGCCTGAACGACTTCCTCGACCAGGACGATACGTCGGCCCCCGGTCCGCTGGGCGCGAACATCCAGGTCGGCACGTTCCGATCGAAGCAGGTGACGCAGGAGCTTCGGCTGCTGTCGCCCAGCGAGAACCCGTTCCGCTATACGCTGGGGCTGTTCTACGCCGATGTCGGGTTCGAGCGGCCGTTCTTCCGCGGCCCCGCCTTTTCGCTCGCCAATTGGTTCGCAACCGCCGACTCCACGCAATACGCCGCCTTCGCGCAGGTCGATTGGGAGATCGCGCCGGGGCTGACGCTGACCGGCGGCGTCCGCGGCCAGCGCGAGGAGATCGATTACACCTACCTCGATATCCAGAACGGCGACGCGTTCTTCGAGGGCGACGCCAAGGACGATTTCGCTACCTACAAAGCCAGCGCCCGCTACGAGTTCACCGAGGACCTGATGGTGTTCGGCACCTATTCGACCGGGCACAAGGGCCAGACGTTCGACCTGACCACCGGCTTCAACCGCAACCGCCAGCTCGCCGGGCCGATCCAGCCCGAAACCGCCGAGAATTTCGAGATCGGCACGCGCACGCAGTTCCTGGATCGGCGGCTGACGCTCAATCTGACGCTGTTCAACACGAACTTCGACGATTTCCAGGCGCAGGGCGTCGAGTTCCTCCCCGACGGCACGCAGAATTTTCGCCTGACCAATGTCGGCAAGCTCCGGACGCGCGGCGTCGAGCTGGACGCGTCGGCGCGGATCGGCAGTGACCTGACGCTGGCGGGCGCGGTCGCCTATCTCGACGCGGAAATCCGGTCCTTCCCGGCGGCGGCCTGCTTTCCGGGGCAGACGGTGGCGCAGGGCTGTTCGGGCACGCCGACGCGCCAGAACCTGGCGGGCTTCCGCCCCGCCCAGGCGCCCGAGTGGAAGCTGTCCACCAACATCGATTATTCGCCGCTGATCACGAGCGACCTGCGCGCGCTGGTGCAGGCGAACTACCAGTATCAGAGCCGGGTCAACTACTCGCTGTCGCAGGACCCGCAGACGGTCCAGCGCGGGTTCGACGTCCTGAATGTCGGGCTCGGCGTGCGCGACGAGGACGGACGGTACGAAGTCGTGGCGTTCGTCAACAACGTCCTGAAAGAGAAGTATTTCGTCAATCTGGTCAACTCGCTGGGCAATTTCGGCAACCAGCTGGCGACGCAGGCGCTGATCCCGCGCGACTTCAAGCGGTATGGCGGCGTACGGGTGTCGTTCAATTTCTGACCGCGACCATGACGGACTAGTGGGAGAGTGGACATGCGAACCGCGCTTAAGCTGATCGGGCCGCTGCTGGCGGCGGCGCCGCTGACCGTCGGAGTGGTCTGGAGCGCGCACGCGCAACCGGCGCGCTCGGCCCCCTGGATCGATCTGACGCCCAAGCCCGGCCTGAACGGCTGGCGCGTGATGGGCGGTCAAGCGCCGTACGCGGTCGAGGAAGGCGAGCTGGTCGGCCGTTCCGTGCTGCGGTCGCGCAACAGCTGGCTCGTATCCGACGCGCGCTTCGGCGACTTCATCCTGGAATATGAGGCTAAGACCGATCCCAAGCTCAATTCGGGCGTGATGATCCGCGGCCAGAGCCGCCCCGATTACCGGAACGGCGTCGTGCACGGCTACCAGGCGGAGATCGACCCGTCGCCGCGCGGTTGGAGCGGCGGGCTGTATGACGAGGAGCGTCGCCAGTGGCTCTATACGCTGGGCCGCAACAAGCCCGCGCATGACGCTTTCCGGTCGGGAGACTGGAACCGCTACCGCGTCGAGGCGATCGGAAACCGCATCCGCACCTGGGTCAACGGCGTTCCGGCGGCGGACGTGGTCGACGACGCGGACGCGCGCGGCTTCATCGCGATGCAGGTCCATGCGGTGCCCGACGATTCCAAGATGGCGGGGCTGGAGGCGCGGTTCCGAAACGTCCGCATCATCACCGCCGATCCCGCCCGGCACGCGATGCCCGCCACCGGCCTGCCGCAACAGGGCTGGATCGCGAACCAACTGACCGACGGCGAACGCCGCGCGGGGTGGAAGCTGCTGTGGGACGGCCGGACCAGCGCGGGCTGGCGCGGGGCCAAGATCGCGGGCTTCCCGACCAAGGGCTGGACGACGACGAACGGTCTGCTGTCGGTGAGCCAGTCAGGCGGCGCGGAGGCGTTGTTCGGCGGCGATATCATCACGATGCGCGATTATACGAATTTCGAGCTGTCGGTCGATTTCCGGCTCGCGCCCGGAGCGAATAGCGGCATCAAGTATTTCGTCGATCCCGGCCTGCTGAAGGGCGATGGTTCGGCGATCGGGCTGGAGTACCAGCTGCTCGACGACGAGCGGCATCCGGATGCCAAGATGGGCCGCGACGGCAACCGCACACTGGGCTCGCTCTACGACCTGATCACCGCGCGCAACCTGTCGGACCCGAGTTCGCCCGGCAAGCGCTTCAACCCGCCCGGCCAGTGGAACCGCGCGGTGTTGATCGTGCGCGGGCGGCAGGTCGAACATTGGCTGAACGGCTTCAAGGTCGTCGAATACGAGCGCGGCTCGCCCGCCTTCCGGGGCCTGGTGGCGCAGAGCAAGTACAAGGATTGGAAGAAGTTCGGCGAGTGGCCGACCGGGCCGATCCTGTTGCAGGATCACGGCAACAAGGTCGATTTCCGCTCGATCAAGCTGCGCGAACTATGACGGTTCTTGGGACGGGGACGGGTACGATGATGAATCGCCGTGGATTGCTGACCGGGATCGGCGCGACGGTCGGCGCGGCCACCAGCGCGCGCAGCTACGCGGCGATCGTCGGCGCGAACGACCGCATCCGCGTCGCCGTGGTCGGCGTCAACTCGCGCGGGATGGCGCATGTGGCGGCGTTCTCGAAGACGCCGGGCTGCGCGGTGACGCATATCGTCGATGTCGACTCGGACGTGCTGCAGAAGCGCGCGGGGTCGTTCGCGAAGCGCGGCCTGCCCGCGCCGGCGTTGGAGCGCGACTACCGCCGGTTGCTTGAGGCCAAGTCCGTCGATGTGGTGTCGATCGCGACCCCCGATCACTGGCACGCCAAGTTGGCGATCGACGCGATGGATGCGGGCCGGCACGTCTATGTCGAAAAGCCGATCGGCCTGGCCCCGGCCGAGGGCGAGGCGCTGATCGCCGCGACCAAGCGGACGGGCCGCCTGCTGCAGATGGGCAACCAGCAGCGGTCGAGCGCGGAGACGATCAAGCTCAAGCGCATGATCGACGCGGGCGAGCTGGGCGAGGTGTACGAGGCGCAGACCTGGTACGCCAACAGCCGCAAGTCGATCGGGAACGGAACGCAGGTTCCGCCGCCCGCGACGCTCGATTGGGACCTGTGGCAAGGGCCGCGGCCGCGCGGGCCGTACCGGTCCAACCTGGTCCATTACAACTGGCACTGGTTCTGGCGCTACGGCACCGGCGAGATCTGCAACAACGCGCTCCATGAGGTCGACGTCGCGCGCTGGCTGATGGGGCAGCGTTACCCCAAGACCGTGTCCGCCAAGGGCGCGCGGCGCTTCCACCGCGGCGACGATTGGGAGATGTACGACACGCTGGCGCTGGACCTCGTCTATCCGAACGGATCGAAGATCACCTGGGACGGGCACAGCTGCAACGCGGCGCTCCGCTTCGGGCGCGGGCGCGGCGTGCTGTTGCTCGGCACCAAGGGGCAGGCGCTCGTCGACCGCAACGGGTTCGAGCTGTTCGACCTGGCCGGCAAGCCGGGCCGCCGGATGCTGGTCGCCGCCGACGCGACGTCGGAGACGACGGGCACGATGGGCGAAGGCGCGCTCGACATCCTCCACGCCGGCAACTTCGTCGACGTGATCCGCGGGCGGTCGCGCGCGCTCGCCTCGCCCGCGACCGAGGGGCATGTCAGCACCACGACCTGCCATCTGGGGAACATGGCCTACCGGACGAACGCGACGCTCGCGATCGACCCGGTCAGCGGCAAGCCGTCGAGCCGGGAAGCGATGAAGCTGTGGGCGCTCGAGTACGAGCCCGGGTGGGAGGTGAAGGCCTGACTTCCCCGGTCGAGATCCGTATCGAGCGGTTCGTCGCGATGGGTACGCGGGTCGAATTGCACCTGTTCGGCGCGGGCGAGGCGGACGCGCTCGCCCGCGCGCGCGCGGCGATCGAGGCGGTCGACGACGCGTTGACGATCCACCGCCCCTCCCCCGCGACGGCGATGAACGGACGGCTCGCGGCCGGGCTGGAGGCGGCGATCGATGATCCCGTGCTGCTGGCCGCGCTGGGCGAGGTGGGCGAGCTGGTCGCGTCGACGGGCGGCCTGTTCGATCCGACCGCCGACGCGGCGATGCGGAGCGGCGGATGGGAAGCCGTGACCTTCGACAGCGCCACAGCCACCATCGGCGCGGCGCGCCCGACGGCGCTCGATTTCGGCGGGTTCGGCAAGGGCTACGCGCTCGACCGCGCGGCGCGGGCGTTGCGGGAGGGCGGCGCCCTGTCGGCGTTCCTGTCGGCGGGCGAGAGCTCGATCACGGTGGTGGGGCGGCATCCGCTCGGGGGCCTCTGGCCGGTCGGCGTCCCCGATCCGACCGCGCCCGGCCGCTATCTGGTCGAGCTGGCGCTGGAGGACGAGGCGGTGTCGATCTCGTCCACCGTCGGCGCGGACGCGCCCGGCCGCAGCCCGACGGTGCGGCCGGCCACGGGCGAGGCGGTCGCCGCACCGCGCACCGCCGTCGCGGTCGACGGGTCGGGCGCGCGGGCGGAGGCGCTGAGCACCGCGTTGCTGATCGCGGGCGGGGCCGAGCGGGCGCGGCTGATCGGCGGTGCGCGCGACCGGCGCTTCAGCTTCTGCTTGGCGGGCGGACATGCTACCGCATTGACGAACAACGAGGATTTGGCGCTTCATGAGCGATAACGAGTTCGATCTCAGCCGTCGGTCGTTCATCGACCGCGTGCTGAAAGTATCGGCGGCGGTCGGGATGGCGAGCGCCGCCCCCTGGGCGGGCGCGATCGCCGCCGAGCCGGGGCGCGACCGCGTGCGGCTGGGCGTGATCGGCACGGGCGACCGCGGCCGCACGCTGATCCAGAATATCCTCAAGACCAGGAACTGCGCGGTCGCCGCGATCTGCGACGATTACCGGCCGCATCTGGACAAGGCGCGCGCCTACCTGCCCGCGGGCGTCCGCGCCTATGCCGACCACCGCGCGATGCTGGACGCGGGCGGGATCGACGCGGTGGTGGTCGCGACGCCGCTCGACGTCCATGCGCGCCAGAGCTTCGACGCGTTCGACGCGGGGCTCCATGTCTGGTGCGAAAAGGCGATGGCGCGAACCACCGGCGACTGCACGGCCATGGTGGAGCGGTCGCGCACGGCCAAGCGCGTCCTTCAGATCGGCCATCAGCGGCTGTTCAACCCGACCTACCTGAACGCGCTGGCGCGGGCCAAGGCGGGCGAGATCGGCACCATCACCCAGGTCCGGGCGAGCTGGCACCGCAACCGCGACTGGCGGCGCGCGGTGCCGCCGGGCAGCGGGCTGGAGCGCAAGCTGAACTGGCGGCTGTACCGCGACCATTCGGCCGGGCTGATGACCGAGCTGGCGACGCACCAGGTCCAGGTCGCCAACTGGTTCATGGACGCGCTGCCGACGCGGGTCATGGGCTCGGGCAGCATCTGCTTCTGGAAGGACGGCCGCGAGGTGTACGACCATGTCGCGCTGATCTACGACTATCCGGGCGGGCGGAAGCTCATCTACACCTCCATGCTCAACAATTCGCGCTACGGGTGCGAGGAGCAGATCCAGGGGCATAAGGGGTCGATCGAGCCCGAGCTCGGCCGCATCTACAAGGAGGTGGCGCGCGTCCCCGCGCTTCGGCAGCTGGGCACCGACGTCCAGAAGAACCGCGTCCGGACGATCCCGATCGGCGGCGCGACCTGGTTTCCCGAACTGCCGATCACGACGCCCGGCGAGTCGCTCGGCTGGAGCGAGTATGACGAGACGATGCTGCAGTTCGAGGCGTTCGCCGAGGCGGTGAAGACGGGGAAGCCGGTGCCCGGGCTGCTCGCCCAGGCCTATCACGCGTCGATCGCGTCGCTGCTGGGCGAGCAGGCGATGGACCTGGGCCGGCCGGTCGACTGGCCGCGCTCGCTGGTGCTCAGCGCATAGCCTTGGCGTCGGCGTCGGGGTCGAACCGGGGCACCAGCAGATGGACGATCGCCAACGCGACCAGGTAGGCTGAGCCCGCCCACAGGAACACGGGCAGGTAGCTGCCGACCGTGTCGAGCACATGGCCGACATATTTGGCCATGATCATGCCCCCGACCGCGCCCGCCGCGCCGCCGATCCCCATGACCGACGCGACCGATCCGCGCGGAAAGGTGTCGGACACCATCGTGTAGAGGTTCGACGACCAGCCCTGATGCGCCGCGGCGGCCAGGCCGATGATCGCCACGGCCGCCGTCAGGCTGGACACGGTGCTGGCGAAGATGATCGGCGTGACGCACACGGCGCAGGCCAGGAGCGCCAGCTTGCGGCCGGCGTTCACGCTGTAGCCGCGCTTGATCAGCGCGGAGGACAGCCAGCCGCCGCCGATGCTGCCGACGTCGGCGAGCAGATACACGGCGATGAGCGGCGGACCGAAGGTCTTGAGATCGAGCCCGTGCTGCTTGGAGAAAAAGTCGGGCAGCCAGAACAGGAACAGGTACCAGACCGGATCGGTCAGGAACTTGGCGCTGACGAACGCCCAGGTGCCCCGGTAGCGGAACAGCCGGCGCCAGGGGATGCGGACCTCCTCCCGCTCGGTCGGGGCGTCCGAGTTGATGTAGGCGAGCTCGGCCGCCGACACGCGCGGGTGGTCGGCCGGGGCGCGGTAGAAGGCGAGCCAGGCCGCCAGCCATATGAAGCCGAGCAGCCCGGTGACGACGAACGCCCCGCGCCAGCCATACTCGATCGCCAGCACGGGCACGATGATCGGCGTCGCGATCGCGCCGACATTGGCGCCCGCGTTCAGGATGCCCGCCGCCAGCGCGCGTTCCTTCTTGGGAAACCATTCGGCGACCGACTTGATCGCGGCGGGGAAGTTGGCCGCCTCGCCGAGGCCGAGCGCGAAGCGCGCCGCGGCGAAGCCGCCCGCGGTGCGGAACAGCGCGTGCGACATGGCCGCCAGGCTCCAGATCGCGATCGCGCCGGCATAGCCCAGCCGCGACCCGATACGGTCTATCAGCGGCCCGCAGGCCAGCAACCCGATCGCGTAGGCCGCCTGGAACCAGAAGACGATGTTCCCGTAATCGGTCTCGCTCCAGCCCAGCTCGCCCTGGAGCGTGGGTTTCAGGATGCCGATGATCTGGCGGTCGATATAGTTGATGGTGGTGGCGAAGAAGAGCAGCGCGCAGATCACCCAGCGGACGTTGCCGCGCGGGCGGGCGGCGATCGCTCCGGCACTTGCGATCTTCTCGTGTGTGTTCACGTGCGCTCTCCCCCAACGACGTCGAGCGCCGCCCTGTTTCAGTTTCAGCCGAGTTCCCGCAGCGCCCGGTCCAGGAGCGCCTTGTCCTCCCCGTCCGGCCGCCAAGGTGCAGAGTACAGCCCTCGCGGGCCGAACAGCGCGTCGATGACCCCCTCGCGCCCGGCGCTCGCCCACAGCGCCGCGAGCTGGTCGCCGAGCGGGTCGAGGACCGGGGCGCCGTCGCCCCGGACATGGACGATCCAGGCGCCGAGCGCGCGCAGGGTCGCGGGAGAGGTGCGGCCGCGCGCCCGGTTGACCGCGAGCGGCTCCAGCCAGCGCTGCGCGATCTTCTGCGATCCATCGGCGGCGATCTGCAGGAGCCGGTGCGGCAGCGCGGGGTTGGCGAAGCGCGCGAGCAGCGCGTCGGCGTAGGCGGCGAGGTCCTGGCCGGGCGCGGGGTCGAGGCTCGCGGCCGCCTCGTCGCGGATCAGCCGCTCGACCACGGCACGGATGGCCGGGTCGGCTACCGCCTCATGGACGTGGGCGTGGTCCGCGAGCAGGCCGAGATAGGCGAGCGCCGAATGCGCGCCGTTGAGCATGCGCAGCTTGGCGGTCTCGTGAGGGCCGACCTCGTCCACGAACACGGCGCCGCCCAGCTCCCAGCGAGGACGCGGGCCGGCGAAGCGGTCCTCGATCACCCATTGCCGGAACGGCTCGGTGATCACCGCCCCCGCGTCGCGCAGCTCCAGGGTCCGCTCCACCTCGTCGAGGTCGGCGGGGGCGACGGCGGGGACGATCCGGTCGACCATCGTCGCGGGACAGGCGCATTCGGCGGCGAACCACGTCGCCAGTTCCGGATCGACGCGGTCGAGCCAAGCGGCCAACGCTCGGCCGAGCGCGCTGCCATTGCCCGCCAGATTGTCGCACGACACGAGCGTCAGCCCCGGCAGGCCGGCGCCGCGACGCTCGGCGAGCCCCCGCGCGAGGTGGTGGTAGATGGTGCCCCCCACCCGCTCGACCGCCGCCACATCGAGCTCGCCGCCGGGCAGGCGGTGGTAGCCCTTCTCGGTCACGGTCAAGGTGACGATCCGCGTGTCCGACGAGGCGATCGCGCGCACGACCGCGCCGGGGGCCTCGGGCGCGACGATCACCTCCCGCACCGCGCCGACGAGCGCCGCGCGCGCGCCGCGCGTGCCGCGTTCGGTCACGGTGTACAGCCCGTCCTGCGGCCCGATCGCGTCGCGCACGTCCGGTGAGCGCAGCGACACCCCCATGATCGCCCAGTCGCGGTCGCCGCCCGCCATCGCCGCGTCGGTGTACACCGCCTGATGCGCGCGGTGGAACGCGCCGATGCCGAGATGGACGATTCCCACGCGCTGGGCGGCACGGTCGTAGCATGGGCGCGAGACCGCGGCGGGTAGGCGGTCGACCGTGGCGGCCGACAGCCTCATATCCTGTATGCCCGCCGCGCCAGCCCGTTCGTCAGCTCGTGCGCGACCTCGACGGCTTCCCAGTCCTCCAGCCGGTGCTCGGCGACGAGCCGGGCGAGGAACGCGCAATCGACGCGGCGCGCCATGTCGTGCCGCGCGGGGATCGACAGGAACGCGCGCGTGTCGTCGTTGAAGCCGACGGTGTTGCCGAACCCCGCCGTCTCGGTGGTCAGCTCGCGGAAGCGCCGCATCCCCTCGGGCGAGTCGTTGAACCACCAGGCGGGGCCGAGCTTCAGGCACGGATAGTGCCCGGCCAGCGGGGCGAGCTCGCGCGTGTAGGTCGACTCGTCGAGCGTGAAGAGGATGACCGTGAGCGCCGTCTCGTGCCCGACCACGTCCAGCATGGGCTTGAGCGCGTGGACGAAGTCGACGGGCAGCGGAATGTCCGCGCCCTTGTCGCGGCCGTGGCTGGCGAACAGCCGGGCGTCGTGGTTGCGGAACGATCCGGGATGGATCTGCATGACCATCCCGTCCTCGACCGACATGCGCGCCATTTCGGTCAGCATCTGCGCGCGGAACAGCTCGGCGTCGGCCGAGGTGGGATCGGGGCCGGTCACACGCCCGAACAACGCCGTCGCCTCGCCCGGCGACAGGTTCGCGGTGCGCGCGGAGGGATGGCCGTGATCGGTCGCGGTCGCCCCGGCCGCGCGGAAATCGGCGCGGCGTTTCCGGTGCGCGGCGAGGTAGCCTGGCCAGTTCCAGACATCCTCGCCGGTCAGCTCGGCGAAGCGCGCCATGGCGGCCCGGAAATCCTCATGCTCGACATCGATCACCCCGTCGGGGCGATAGGTCGTCACCACGCGCCCGTCCCAGCCCGACGCGCGGATCGCGTGGTGGTGCGACAGGTCAGCGTCCGCGCCGTCGGTGGTCGCCAGGAACTCGATCCCGAACCGGTCGAACAAGGCGCGCGGCCGGAGGGCGGGGGTCGCCAGCGCGTCGCCGATCGCGTCGAAATACCGGTCGGCGGTCGACGCGTCGAGCCGGACATCGATGCCGAACACCTCCGCGAAGACGTGGTCCAGCCAGAGCCGCGACGGCGTGCCGCGGAACAGGTGGTAATGCTCCGCGAAAGTCCGCCACGCCGTGCGCGGATCGGTGTCCGGAACGCCCGCGCGCGACGGCACCCCGAGCCGGTCGAGCGCGACGCCCTGGCTATGGAGCATCCGGAAAAGATAATGGTCGGGCGACAGCAGCAGGCCCGTCGCGTCCCCCCAAGGCTCGTCGGCGGCGAACCAGCGCGGATCGGTGTGGCCGTGCGGCGACACGATCGGCAGCGTCGCCACCTCGGCATGGAGCATCCGCGCGATCGCGCGCTGCGTGGGATCGCCGGGGAACAGGCGATCCGGGTCCAGGCGGAGCGGGCGCGTCATGGCCGGGCCTCCCGCGCCTGGCGGGCGTAGGCGATGCCGCGTTCCAGGCCGCGCAGCTCGGCCAGCCCGCGCATCCGTCCCAGCAGCGAATAGCCCGGATTGGTGCGCCTGTTCAGGTCGTCGAGCATCTGGTGGCCGTGATCGGGGCGCATCGGGATCGACCGACGGCCACGCGCCTGCAGCGCATGCACCCCGGCGACGATCGCGGCCATGCCGGCGTCGCCGCCCAGATGCGTCGCCTCATGGAAGCTCCCGCCCGGTTCGCGCCGGACCGAGCGGAGATGGAGAAAGCCGATCCGCTCGCCGAACCGGTCCAGGATGCCGGACAGGTCGTTGTCGGCGCGCACGCCCAACGATCCGGTGCAGAAGCACAGGCCGTTGGACGCGTTCGGGACGCGCGCGAACAGCGTCTGGAGGTCGTCCGCGGTGCTCACCACGCGCGGCAGCCCGAAGATCGGGAAGGGCGGGTCGTCCGGATGGACGACGAGCCGGAGGCCGAGCTCGTCCGCGACCGGACACACCGCCTCGAGGAAAGCGACGTGGTTGTCGCGCAGCCGGTCGGCGTCGATATCCGCATAGCTTCCGATGGCGCGCAGGAATTGCGGCGAGGTGAAGCTTTCCTCGCTCCCCGGCAGCCCGGCGATGACCGTCCGCTCGAGCGCGCGTCGCGCGTCGCCCGACATGGCCGCGAAGCGCCGGGCCGCCGCCTCCAGCGTCGCCTCGTCGTAATCGCGCTCGGCGTCCGGGCGGGCGAGGATGTGGATGTCGTAGGCGGCGACCGCCTCCAGCTCGAACCGCAGCGCCAACGCGCCGTCTGGCAGCGGCCAGGCGAGGTCGGTCCGCGTCCAGTCCAGCAGCGGCATGAAATTGTAGGTGACCACGCCGATGCCGCAGGCCGCCAGGTTGCGCAGGCTCTGGCGGTAACGGTCGACCAGCCCGTCCCAGTCGGGCCCGCGCGTCTTGATGCCCTCATGGACGCTCAGGCTCTCCACCACCGTCCAGCCGAGTCCCGCCGCCGCGATCTCGGCCTTGCGCGCGGCGATCGCCTCCTTCGGCCAGACCGCGCCGTTGGGCAGCTCGTGGAGCGCGGTCACCACCTCGACGGCCCCGGCCTGGCGGATGTCGCGCAGGCGGACGGGATCGGCGGGTCCGAACCAGCGCATCGTCTCCGTCATGAACACGGGTCCGCCCCATCCTGCCATCGCCCGCCGGATCGATCATGCCATCCGACCCAAGGTCGGACCCGCCTAGCAGAGGATAAAATGGTGTACCAGATCGAACGGATTGGTAAGACCTGATTCAGCGCGGCGCCGATCGTGATCGCGGAGCCGGCGACGGCGAGGGGAAACGGGATGCGCATCGTCGCGCTGGGCGAAGGAATGGTCGAACTGTCGGCGACGCGGGCGGGCGGCGCGTCCGGCTGGCGGCGCGGTTATGGCGGAGACACGTTGAACTGCGCGATCCATCTCGCGCGGTTCGGGGCGGACGTGGCCTATGCGACCGCGCTGGGCGAGGACCCGTTCAGCGATTGGCTGCGCGCGGCCTGGACAGGGGAAGGGCTGGACGTGTCGCTGATCCTGACCGACCCCGATCGGCGGCCCGGACTGTACGCGATCGCGACGGACGAGGCGGGTGAACGCAGCTTCACCTATTGGCGCGGCGAGAGCGCGGCACGGCGGCTGTTCGCCTTGCCCGGTACCCCGCGCCTGGCCGCCGCGGTCGCGCGCGCCGACCTGTTGCTGCTCTCGTTGATCAGTTTGGCGATATTGCCGCGCGCGGGCCGCGCCGCGTTGTTCGATCTTTGCCGCGCCGTGCGCGCCCGGGGCGGGCGGGTCGCGTTCGATTCCAATTATCGGCCACGCCTCTGGTCCGACTCGGACGAGGCCCGGCGCGCGCATGCGGAGGCGCTGGCGTTGACCGATATCGGCCTGCCGACGCTGGAGGACGAAGCGGCTTTGCACGGCGTCCGGGACGCTGCGGCGGTCGCCGCGCATTGGCGGGCGGCGGGCGTGGGCGAGGTCGCCGTGAAGCTCGGCGCGGCGGGGTGCCTGGTCGGGGACGCCGTGGTGCCCGTGCCCATGCGCCTCGACCCCCTCGACACCAGCGGCGCGGGCGACGCGTTCGACGCCGGGTACCTCCATGCGCGGCTCGCGGGCCGGACGCCCCGCGACGCCGCCTCGATCGGGCACCGTCTCGCCGGGTGGGTCGTCACGCGACCCGGCGCGATCCCGTCCGTCTCGCCGACCTTCCGCTATGCCGATCTGGCCTGACCATTGCCGCCCGCCGGAAAGACGTGCAGCACGATCGTCGTCGCCGCGCGAAGCGCGCACGGTGTGGAGGGAGGAGCCGCATGAGGCGCGTCAGACACCTGCGCTGGTGGATCGTCGCGCTGATCTGCGCGGGCACGATCGCCAACTATCTGGCGCGCAATTCGCTGGGGGTGCTCGCGCCCGTGCTGAAGGGCGAGCTCGCCATGTCGACGCAGCAATACAGCTACGTCGTCGGCGCGTTCCAGCTCGCCTACACGGTGATGCAACCGGTCGCGGGGGCGATCGTCGACCGGTTCGGCTTGCGCGCGGGCTTCGCGCTGTTCGGGGTGGCCTGGTCGGTCGCCAACATGCTCCACGCGTTGGCCGGCGGGTGGGTCGCCCTGGCGATGTTCCGCGGTCTGCTCGGGCTGTTCGAAGCGGCGGCGATCCCGTCGGGGATGAAGGCGATCGCCGAATGGTTTCCCCGCGCGCCGGCGCTCGGTCGCGACCGGCTGGTTCAACGCGGGCACCTCGCTCGGCGCGCTGATCGCGCCGCCGGTGGTGGTCGCGGTGTCGCTATGGGGCGACTGGCGGCTGGCCTTCGTCGTCTCCGGCGCGGTCGGGCTGTTCTGGGCGGCGGCCTGGTACGCCTTCTACCGATCGCCCGCCGCGCATCCGGCGATCACGCCCGCCGAGCTGGCGCTGATCCAGGCCGACCGCCCGGCGGTCCCGGCGCGCCGCGCGGGTCCGCGCGAGATCCTATCGAGCGCGCGTTTCTGGGTGATCGCGATCCCCCGCTTCCTGGCCGAGCCCGCCTGGCAGACCTTCAGCTTCTGGATCCCGCTCTATCTGGCGACCGAGCGCGGCATGGACTTGAAGCAGATCGCGCTGTTCGCCTGGCTGCCGTTCCTGGCCGCCGACGCGGGCGGCATACTGGGCGGGTACCTGTCGCCGTTCCTGATGAAGCGCCTCGGCCTCCGGCTGATCTCGTCGCGCGTCGCGGGCGTCTCGCTCGCGTCGGCGCTGATGATCGCGCCGGGCTGCATCGGGCTGGTCGAGAGCCCCTATGCCGCGATCGCGCTGTTCTGCGTCGGCGGCTTCGCGCACCAGATGATCTCCGTTCTGATTAATACGCTCTCGGTCGACGTGTTCACGCCGGAGGAGGCGGGCACCGCCAACGGCTTCGTGGGTCAGGCGGGGTGGATCGGCGGGCTGCTCTTCTCGCTGCTGATCGGGCAGCTGGCCGACAGGGTCGGCTATGCGCCGCTATTCGGGGCGCTCGCGGCGTTCGACCTGGTCGGCGCCGTCGTGCTGATCGCGTTCGTCCGGCATCTCGTTCCGCCCGGACAGCGGGCGGCGGCCGCAACCGCGCGGGAGCGGACCGCATGAGACGCGCCACCCTGTCGGACCCGCCGCGCTTCCGCCTCGCCGAACGCGGACCGGGCCGCGTTACGCTCGCCGCCGACACCGGCGCGGTCGCGCATCTGTTCGTGCCGGAGGAGGACATCGTCCGCCTTCTGCTGCTCCGAACGGGCGAGGTCACCAGTCCGCCTTCCTGGGCGATCGCCGCGGGCGCGGACGACGTCGCCGAGCCGGGCCGCGACCGCATGGACCTGGGCGGCTTCGGCTGTCCCGGCTTCGCCCTGGAAGAGGCGGGCGGACGGCTGACGATCGCCACCTCGCGTCTGCGCGTGACGATTCGCCTGCACGGGCTGCACTGCCGCTGGGAGCAGCGGGACGGCGATGATTGGCGGCCGATGGCCGAGGACCGCCCGACCCAGGCCTATGATTTCGGCTGGTGGGACGGGCGGGCGCACCATTACCTGACCCGCCGACCCGGCGAGCGCTATTACGGGCTGGGCGAGCGCGCGGGCGACTGCGACCGCGCCGGACGACGGTTCCGACTGACCAACCTCGACCCGATGGGCTACGACGCCGAACACACCGACCCGCTCTATAAGTCGATTCCGTATCTGCTGGTCGCCGACGCCGAGGGCGTGTGCCACGGCGCGTTCTACGACACGCTGGCCGACGTCACCTTCGATCTCGGCCGCGAGCTCGATAACTATCACGGACCCTACCGCCACATGGCCGCCGACGCGGGCGACGTCGATCTGTGGATGATCGCCGGGCCCGACCCGCGCGCGATGACGAAGCGCTTCACCTGGCTGACCGGCCGTCCGGCGCTCATGCCGCGCTGGTCGCTCGGCTATTCGGGCTCGACGATGAGCTACACCGACGCGCCGGACGCGGCGGCGCGGATGGCGGGGTTCCTGGACAAGCTCGCCGAGCATGATCTCGGCTGCACGTCATTCCACCTGTCCTCGGGCTACAGCTCGATCGGCGCGAAGCGGTACGTGTTCAATTGGAACCGCGACAAGTTTCCCGATCCCGCCGCGTTCGTCGCCTCCTACCTCGCGGCGGGCGTGCATCTGGTCCCCAACATCAAGCCCGCTTTGCTCGTCGACCACCCGCGCTTCGCCGAATGCTCGGAGGCGGGCCTGCTGGTCGGCGGCGCGGACGGCGCGCCGGTCGAGGCGCAGTTCTGGGACGAGCTCGGCGGCTACATCGATTTCACCAACCCGGACGCGGCGCGCTGGTGGCGCGAACGCGTGAAGGACGCCCTGCTCGCCCACGGCGTCGACGCCACCTGGAACGACAATAACGAGTATGAGGTCTGGGACGGACGCGCCCGGTTCGATGGCTTCGGAACGGCCTGGCCCGCCGCCGAGATGCGCCCCGTCCAGGCGTTGCTGATGATGCGCGCCTCCCGCCGCGCGCAGATCGAGGCTCGCCCGGACCGACGGCCCTATGTCGTCACCCGGTCGGGCATGGCCGGGCTGCAGCGTTACGCGCAGACCTGGACGGGCGACAACCGCACCGACTGGAAGACGATCCGCTATAATGCGCGCATGGCGATCGGCCTGGCGCTGTCGGGCGTGTCCAATAGCGGGCACGATGTCGGCGGTTTCGCGGGCCCCGCCCCCTCCCCCGAGCTGCTCGTGCGCTGGGTGCAGGCGGGGGTGATGATGCCGCGTTTCTCCATCCACAGCTGGAACGACGACGGCACCGTCAACGAGCCGTGGATGTACCCGGACGCCCTTCCCGCGATACGGCGGCTGATGGCGCTCCGCCAGACGCTGACCCCGTTCCTGTACGACCTGCTGCTGCGCTACGCCCGCGAGGCCGAGCCGATGGTGCGGCCGACCTGGCTCGATTTTCCCGGCGACGCGGAGGCCTGGGCGGAGTGCGACGAGCATCTGCTCGGCCCGGACCTGCTGGTCGCGCCCGTGATCGAACCCGGCGCGGTGACGCGGACGGTCCGCCCGCCCGCCGGGACGGACTGGATCGATGTCTGGACCGGCGAGCGCGTGCCCGGCGGCGAGAGCGCGACGCTCGCGGCGCCGCTCGACGGATCGCCGCCGCTGCTCGCGCGGTCCGGGTCGGCGATGCTGGTCGATCTCGCGCGCGGCGGCTGGCGTCCGGGGCCCTACCGGCGTGGCATATGGTTATTCCCGCCGCGGGAAGGCGCGTTCGCGTGGGACGCCTTTGAGGATGCGGGCGACGGCGACGGTCCGGTCGATTGTGTCCGGCTGGCCGGCCATGCCGACGCGACCCGCGTCGTGATCGATGTCTGGCGCGAAGGGCCGGGCACGTTCGGCGACGATCGCGTGACGGTGTTGATTCCGCAGGGCGACGCTCGCACGATCGTCGTGCCCGGCGCGCCAGCGACACCGGTCTTGTGCAACGGTCGGCGTGGTGTGGCAATTGAGATGCGGCTCAGACCATGATCAGCGGGTGGAGTCCGGCCACTGTCGCCCAGCCTGACGACAAGAATAAACGAAGGTACGCCTGACCCGTGCGACTCCTTTGGCGACCATTCGAGAAAACGACCGCAATGGACAATCCGATGTTTCAAAGCGGAAAAGCGGCTCCACACCGTCGGCAGACTTTCAAGTTTCGTGCTCTACCATCGGAACGAAGGTCCGCTTACGGCGACCGGCGCCCAAGAGCGGACGGGCCGCCCGTCACCACGACAAGCATTCGACCTTCCTACCCTCCTCGATAAGCAAACGGCTGGGATCGCCGGTCGTCGCCCGAAATCGGACCGGCTGCTATCCACCGATCCGCCATGCCGGTCTATCGGTCTCCCCAAGCGCAAGGTGATGATTGGCACGTCCATGACCGTACGCAGGGCGTCGGCGCGAATGCGGACGCGGCGCATCGCGGGCTGATGCGGACCTTGTCCATGCTCCGCGCCAAGGTAGTGGCCACCGCGTGATCGTGGCCGGTCGCGGCAAGCCGATCCAAAAGGCCGGTCGGTTCGACACATTGGAAGAGCGATTATATCGATGGCTAGGGAATGCCCTTAGACTTGTCGAAGGCCGACCGGCTGGCTTCGATCTTCGCGATATGAGCGCCGGCCCAGTCTCCGAGCGCGCGGATCGGACCGGCCAACGAGCGGCCAAGAACGGTGAGGGCGTACTCTACCTGAGGCGGCACAGTCGGGTGGACGGTGCGGGCGACCATGCCATCGCGTTCAAGAGCGCGCAGAGTCCGGGAAAGCATCTGTTGGCTGATGCCGCCAATCGTACGCTTGATGTCGTTGAAGCGCCGCGGTCGCTCGATGAGCGTCAGCACGATCATCACCGTCCATTTGTCGCCGATGAGGCTGAGGACGCCGCTGAACCGGCTGCATTCGACATGGATCGGCTCCGGAGCGGTCAGCTCCATATGACTAGGTCCTGCAAACATGCCTCCTTGGCGAGGTGTGCAAGGTCACATAGCTGGTGCAGGTCACAATTCCAGACCGGAGCTGATCGTATGAAGATCCTGCACATCGACGCCAGTGCGAGCGACGCCGCGACCTCTCACACACGCCGCCTTTCCAGCGAGCTGGTCGAGCGACTTAAAGCCGCCAATCCCGGCGCGACGATTGTGTACCGCGATCTGGTCACCAATCAGCTCCCCCACGTCGACATGACGATCCGGCATGCCTGGATGCCCGAGAACAGCGACGATCCCAAACTGGCCGAGACCATGAACCGCTCCAAGGCATTGGTCGACGAGCTCAAGGCGGCTGACGTGGTCGTGATCGGCTCACCCATGTACAACTTCACCGTGCCCTCGACGTTGAAGGCGTGGATCGACCATGTTTCCATCGCCGGGCAGACCTTCAGCTACACGGCCGAGGGGCCGCGTGGCCTGCTGAGCGGCAAGGCGTATCTCGTCCTCTCGTCGGGCGGGATCTATTCACAAGGTCCGTTCGCCGCGAACGATCACCTTTCAACCTACCTGGAGGCGATCTTTCGCTTTCTCGGCATCGAAGAAGTCGAGGTAGTCCGAGCGGAGGGCATCGCCTACGGACCGGAGCAGGACCAAGCGGCGATGGCGAGCGCCGCCGAGAAGATCGGGGCGATTGCCGCTGCTGCCTGACTACGTTGACGAAACATCTCGGTCGGCCATGGATGGTGGTCCGTGGCTGGCTCGGGACCTCGTCCCGAACCGCTACGCAGGCTCATTGAACACTTGTCGAAGCACCACCGGAAGAAAGAGGCGAACGCGGGACCGAGATCAACGGGCGTCCGCTTCCGGGCAGCCGCCGATTTTCCCTGAATGACTGCTTATGGGTCGACCCGCTACTTTGGACCGAAGCACAAGTTTAGCGAGGGTCGACGACGATACTGGTTGTAAGCCGGCATTCCATCTGAACACCAGTATCCTCCCGGCCGTTGGTCGGGAGGCCGAGGACATGCACAATGTCGCCGAGCGCACAGCGTACGTCCGGTCGCCGATCACGTTCCGTGAGCGGCGTAAACAGGAGCTGAAGCCCGTGGTGCTCGGCTGAGTTCGTCCGGGATCATGCTCACGATCGAGCATCTCCGATCATGTCCTCGCTCATCGCCCAGAGCCGTTGTGCCGACACCGGATCGATCGAGTGCGACGCGATCTCGGCCGGGATGCTCTCGGCGGTAAGCTGCGCGTCCTCGTCGACCAGTGGCGAGATGTCGTTGTCCTTGAGATACACGCCGCCGACGCCGCTCAGCCACGGGCTCGCCGCCGCGAACACGATCGTGCTGGCGCCTTGCTGCGCCGTCTTCTTGCCGGCGGCGGGATCGATGATCGGCCGGCCGGCATCGTCGACCAGCCCCATCCGCTTCAGCGCCTCGTCGCCGGCGGAGCTGTTGAGCTTCGTGCCGACGACCACGCCAGGATGCGCGGCATAGCCGCGGATGTCGTCCGCCGCCCATCGCCGGTCCAGCTCGACCGCGAACAGCACGTTGGCGACCTTGGACTGCGCATAGGCTACGCTGCTGTTGTAGCCGGTGGTGAAATGCGGGTCGTCCCAGCGGATGCGGCCGAACCGCTGCGCGCCGGAGGAGACGTTGACGACCCGCGCGCCGTGGGCGGCGCGCAGCGCCGGCAGCAGCGCCAGCGTCAGCTGGAAGTGGCCGAGGTGGTTGGTCGCGAACTGCGTTTCGTAGCCGCGCGCGTCCCGCTCCGGACCGCCCGAGGCGCCCGCGTTGTTGACCAGGATGTGGAGTGCGCGGCCGTCATCCAGCCAGCGAGCCGTAAAAGCCTCGATCGAGTGCGGATCGACGAGATCCAGCTGACCGATCTCGACGCGTTCAATCCCCGCCAGCGCGGCGGCAGCACCGTCGACGTCGCGAGCGCCGATGGTGACGAAGGCACCGGCATTACTCAACGCACGAGTGACCTCCAGTCCTATACCGGCATGGCCGCCAGTGACGATCGCGTTCCGGCCGGACAGGTCGAGACCGTCGAGCACTTCGTCCGCCGTGGATGCGGCAGTGAACCCGGTGCCGATGGGGTTATGTCTGTGCGTCACCATGCCGCGGCCTTGTTGGTGGGTCACGCGAGCATGCCGCCATCGACGAGGATCTGCGCGCCGGTGATGTAGCTCGCGGCCGGAGAGGCCAGGAAGGCGACCAGCTCGGCGACCTCGCGGGGCTGCCCGTAGCGGCCGAGCGGGACCATCGCCTTGATCATCGCCGAGCGGTCGCCGTCGTCGGGATTGGCGTCGGTCTCGATCGGTCCCGGCTCGACCGTGTTGACCGTGATCTGCCGGGCCGCGAGGTCGCGTGCCCACCCCTTGGTCATTCCGGCGACGGCGTGCTTGGTCATGCCGTATGCGCTGGTGCCGGGTGCCGGCACGCGCTCGCTGAAGAAGCTGCCTATGTTGATGACGCGCCCGCCGTCCCGCATCGCCGCAACCGCTGCGATCGTCGTGTACCAGACACCGCGCACGTTGATGTCGAGTTGCCGTTCGAAGGCGGCGTCGTCCAGCAAACCGAACGGCCCATGCTCGGCGATGCCGGCATTGTTGACCAGGATATCGAGATGACCGCCCAGGCGCTCGAGCCCTTGGGACACGCCCACCTTGGCGGCGTCCGCGTCCCCTGCGTCGGCCGCGATCGCGAAAGCCGACCCGCCGGTGGCGGTGATCTCACCTACGGTCGCGTCGGCGCGCTCCGCGCTGTTCGAGTAGGTGAACGCGACGGATGCGCCGCGCTCCGACAGCAGCTTGGCGCAGGCCGCGCCGATGCCGCGACTGCCTCCGGTCACGAGGGCGGTCTTGCCGGCGAGGTTGAAAATGTCGGTGCTCATGCGAACGATCTCCAAGTCGGGGTTTGCGGTGGGCAAAGGCCATTCGATCCGCTACCAGAAAGCGGAACGTTGTTCACTATAGATACGGAACGTCGTTCCGGTTGTAAAGGGACCTGGTTGAGATCGATATGAGCAACGAGGTGGAAGGCGTCTCCAAGCCCTTGCGGGCGGACGCGCAACGCAGTCTCGACGCATTGCTCCAGGCGGCGAAGGAGATATTCGCCGCCGCCGGGGTGGGTGCCCCGATCCGCGACATAGCGGGCAAGGCGGGCCTGGGCGTGGGCACGGTGTATCGACACTTCCCGCAGCGGTCCGACCTGATCGCCGCGGTGTTCCGACGCGAGATCGACGACTGTGCAGAGGCAGCCGCCGTATTGGCGGCGGAGCATGAGCCGTTTGAAGCGCTAAGACGGTGGATGCAGCGCTTCTCCGCCTTCTTCGCGACCAAGCGAGGGCTCGCCGGCGCGCTGCACTCCGGCGAGTCCGCCTACGCCGCACTGCCGGAACACTTCGATGCGCGCCTCCGCCCGGCTCTCGAGCAGCTTCTTGCCTCGGCGATGGCCGCCGGCCGTGTCCGGTCGGACGTCGCGGCCGGTGAACTGCTAGGCGCGATCGGGCGCTTGTCGATGTCGGAGGTCGATGAGCCTGATCAGGCCCAGAGGATGGTGGCATTGTTGGCGGACGGCCTTCGCAGGGGCGACGATCGCTGACCGAGCGTCACGAGCGTTATCATCAACCCTTCGTGAAGGTCGTTCGTTGTTCTGACAAATACAACCGTAATAGGCACCAACCCGTTAGGTTGGTCGGTACTGATCGCTACACTGGTCGTCGCTCCCAGCTTGATTACCAGCTCATTTGCTGCGGCATTGCCGTGCTTCACAGGATGCCTGTCTCAGCTTCGGATCATCTTCTTGAGAAGGTTGTGACGTGTCGAGGTCGGAAGGACACTCGTCTTCGTCCGGTTGTCGTGATATCGACATGAACAAGCGATCGCTTTCAAGAACCGGCTATTGTGCTCTGTACGTCTGACTCTGGGTCGAATTTCAAGTCTCGGCAGACCTGGATGCTGCATCATCAAGCCTCATGCGTCCGATTCCGATAGTCCGCTGCTTATGATCTTGTTCACCTCCGTAAATCGAGATCTTGATAGTCGAAGCTGAAGTCGGCTGTGGGCGAGACGGCTTTGGTAACGATCCTGTCCACCTTGCCGTCCGCGTCCAGCGCGAAGCTCAGGAACGCGGGCTCGATACCCTTGTCCGCGAAGCGCGCTACGAAAGTGTCGTACTGCCGGTGCTCCAGCCGCCCGATCATGCCCGGCGTGTTGGTGAAGTCGATCGTCAGGCCATTCGCGTCCGACCCGATCATCACGTCGCCGTACCAGGCGTCGGTGTACCGCCCGGCATACCGCGCCAGCGCTAGCGACGGACCGACCTTGGCCGGCGTCGCGGCGGCGCCCTGCACGGTCGCCGCCGCGGCGGCGAGCCTCCGGTCCCGATAGGCGGTGAAGCGCTGCGGCCACTCCTGGCGCGGACGGCCGAGATAATGATCGATCAACTCGTACGTGAGTCCGAGCCGGACCTGACTGTCCTCGCTGTTGATCACCACCATGAACGCCACGTTCTTCTCGGGGATCAGCACGACCGAGGTGACGAAACCGAACACGCCGCCCGCATGCCAGACGATCTTGGCACCGGCATAGTCGCGCACCTCCCAGCCCAGCGCATACGCTTCGAAGTTCGGCTGCGTGCCTTCCAGCCCCGCCGGCGCGGGGTCGATCGGCTGGATCGTGACCGGCTTCCACATTTCGGCCGACTGCGCCTCGCTGAACAGCCTGCCGCCGTTCGGCAGCCTGCCGCGCGCGAGCTGGAGCTGAAGCCACTTCGCCATGTCGCTGGCGCTGACCGCGAGCAACCCGGCGGGCGCGGATGACTGGCCGAGCTGGTCGCGCTCGTCGAGAACGCTCTGCGGACCCAGGCCGCGCACCGTGCCGCCGACGCGGCCGTGCGGGTAGGCCCGGTTTGCGGTGGCGAAGCGGTGTTCGGGATCCGCGGTGGAGCGGTGCATACCGGCCGGGCGGAAGACGCGCTCGCGGATATAGTCCTCGAAGCGCTGCCCGCTCACCGCCTCGATCAGCGCGCCCGCGACCGTGTAGAGGATGTTGTCATAGGCATAGCCGCTGCGAAAGCTGGTCGCGGGCTTGATGAAGCGCAGGCGCCCGACGATCTCCGAACGCGACAGCTTGCCCCTAGGCACGAACAGCAGGTCACCGGCGCCCAGCCCCAGGCCGCTACGATGGACCAGGAGATCGCGGACCGTCATCTCGCGCGTGACGTACGGGTCGTACATTTGAAAACCGGGCAGCCGGTCGACGACGCGGTCGTCCCAGCCGAGCTTGCCCGCGTCAACCAGCGTCGCGAGCGCGGCGGTCGTCATCGCCTTGCCGGTCGAGCCGGTCATGAAGATCGTGTCGGCGTCGACCTTGGCGGGCGCGCCGAGTTTGCGCACCCCGAAGCCGCGGGCCATCGTCACGCGACCGTCCTCGACGATCGTGATCGCCATGCCGGGCACGCCCGCGGCCTGGCGCACCGCGTCGGCGCGGGTCTCGAACCCGACCGGCGGGTCGGCGAGCGCCGGGGCGGGCATCGACAGAACGAGCGCGAGGGCGAGATCAGGGGCGAGCTTTCTCATGCGAACTCCGGTTCGGGGCGGCGGCGGAGGCGGATCAGGCGCCGAACCCCGATCGTCAGCAGCGGCAGGACATAGAGGGCGATCAGTAGCCAGGCGAGCAGCCGGTAGCCGTTGGCGATCAGCGCGACGAGGCCGACGCGCTCCGCCAGCAGCATGCACACGGACAGCAGCGCCAGCGCAAGCAGCCCGCGCGGCCCGCCGCCCAGCGGCGTTTGGTGGTTCGCCGCCCAGGCGGTCGCCACCCGCTCGTTGATCGCGTGCACCGCGCCCGTGCCGCTTTCCAGCAGCGCGAAGAAGATCATCAGCTGGAACAGCATGTGGAACCACGGGCGGTCCAACCGCCGCAGCAGGAAATCCGATGGCAGCACCTCGCCCGCGATGCCGGGCATGAAGGCGACCATCGCGGCGAAGAACAGGAACGCGGGCAGCATCGCGAGCGGCCCCGCGGCGAGCCCCGCGACCACGGCGTCGCGGTCGCTCGTCAGGTGGCGCATCACCGGCAGGATGATGACCGCGCCGACGATGTTGTAGCCGGCGTAGGTCAGGCCGCCCCACGCCCAGCCCGGCGCCGCAGGTCCGGCGGCGTCGAAAGCGGCGCCGATCCGGTCGCCGAAGC
>CAXTFF010000001.1:40749-59124 GCA_964243325.1 uncultured Sphingomonas sp. | reverse complement strand
GAGTTCGCGGGCATCTTCAACGAGTTCGGGTCCAAGGTCACGTTGATGAACCGGTCGGACGTGATCCTGCGCGGCTACGACGCGCAGATCAGGGACCGGCTGGTCAACATCTCGACGGGCAAGGGGATCGATTTCCGCTTTCACGCCCAGTTCGAGTCGGTGGAGAAGAACGAGGACGGCACGTTCACCGTCCGCATGACCAATCACGAGCCGTTGACGGTCGACCTCGTCATGTTCGCCACCGGCCGCGCGCCCAACACGCGCGGGCTGGGGCTGGAGACGGCGGGGGTCGATCTCGACGCGAACGGCGCGGTGCGGGTCGGGCCGGACAACCGGTCGACCTGCGACAGCGTGTACGCGATCGGCGACGTCACCAACCGCATCCAGCTGACCCCCATCGCGATCCGCGAGGGCCAGGCCTTCGCCGACACCGTGTTCGGGGGCAAGCCGACGATCGTCGATTACCGCGACGTGCCGTCGGCCGTGTTCAGCCACCCCCCCATCGCCGCGGTCGGCATGACGGAAGGCGAGGCCCGGAACACGCTCGGCGCGGTCAAGGTCTACACCTCCGACTTCCGCCCGATGAAGAACGTGCTGGCGGGCCGCGACGAGCGCGCGCTCTACAAGATGATCTGCGAAAGCGAGACGGGGCGGATCGTCGGGCTACACATGATCGGCCCGGACGCGCCGGAGATCCTGCAGGCAGCGGCGGTGGCGATCAAGGCGCGGCTGACCAAGGACGACTTCGACGCGACCGTCGCGCTTCACCCCACCATGGCCGAAGAACTCGTGCTGATGAGGTGATCGCCTCGCCCGCCATGTGCCGCCTCCCCGGCGAAGGCCGGGGTCCAGCCGCGGTTCGAGGGCGTACGGGTGAAGATAGTGCTGAACAGGCCAGCGTTGCTGGGCCCCGGCCTTCGCCGGGGAGGCGCCGAGGCGGAGCATCGTTCACGCCCCTGCGAACCGCCCCGGCCGCCGCTCGTTCACTGCCCTTACCCCTTCGGCGAAGTCCGCCGTCCTCTGCAACCAGGCCTGCTCCGCCAGCTCGTGATCGGTCTGCTCCGCCACCAGCCGCGCCAGATCGCCTCGCAGTGTCGCGCGCGTCGACCGGACTGCCAACGGCGCGCCGGTCGCGATCTCCGCCGCCAGCGCCAGCGCCGCGTCGTCGACCCCGCCCTTCGGGGCGAGCTGGTCCGCCAGTCCCCACTCGAACGCCTGCTCGCCGCCGATCCGCCGTCCGGTCAGCAGCATCAGCAGCGCGCGCTGCCGCCCCACGATCCGCTCCAGCACCGCCGAGATGCCGAAACCCGGATGGAAGCCCAGCTGGACGAAGTTGCCCGCGAACCGCGCCGCCGAAGCCGCGACGCGGAAATCGGCGACGAGCGACAGGCCCAGCCCCGCACCCACCGCGGCCCCCTGCACGGCCGCGACCACCGGCTTTGCCACCCCGAACAGCTTGGCCGCCGCGACGTAGAACGGGTTGCGCTCGCCCTCAGCCACGTCGCCGGCGACCGGATTGGCGTTGGCGAGGTCCGCGCCCGCGCAGAACACGCGGCCCTCGGACCGGAGCACGATCGCGCGCACTCCGCCATCCGCATCCGCCGCGTCGAACGCCGCGCCGATTGCCTCGATCAGCGCCAGATCGGCGAAGTTATGCGGCGGGCGGCTGAACGTCACCACCGCCACATGCCCGTCGCGCCTGGTCTCGACCGTCGCCATCGCCCACCACTCCTTCCCGCCCCTCTCGCCCAGGACGGCCGGGCGCGCTAGACCCGGCGGGTACTCATCGTTCGAAAGACAGCCCCATGCGCGAAGCCGCGATCGTCGCCACCGCCCGTACCGCCATCGGCAAGGCCTATCGCGGCGCGTTCAACGCCACCGAAGCGCCCGTGCTCGCCGCGCACGTCATGAACGCCGTCGTGGAACGCGCGGGCGTCGACCCGGCGCGGATCGACGAGATCTTCTGGGGCGTTGGCAACCAATGGGGGACGCAAGGCGGAAACGCCGGGCGCATGGCGAGCTTCGCCGCCGACCTGCCCCGCTCGGTCCCGGCCTTCACGCTCGACCGCAAATGCGGCTCCGGCCTGACCGCGGTCGCGCTCGCGGCGCGGTCGATCATGTGCGACGAGATCGACGTCGCGCTGGCGGGCGGCATGGAGTCGATCAGTTTCACCGTCACCAAGGACGCGCCGCGTTACGTGAACGGATCGGTGACGGCCAAGGTGCCGGCCGCCTACATCCCGATGATCGAGACCGCCGAGATCGTCGCCGAGCGTTACGGCATCACCCGCGAGGCGCAGGATGAGTACGCGGCGGAGTCGCAGCAGCGCGCGGCCGCCGGTCTGGCGCGCGGCGCGTTCGCGGAAGAGATCGCGCCGATCACGGTTGAAAAGGCGCTGTTCGACAAGGAGGGCACCCGGACCGGCACGGAGACTGTGACGCCGACGCAGGACGAGGGCATCCGCGCGGGCACCACGGTCGAGGGTTTGCGCGGGCTCAAGACCGTGTGGGCCGGCGGCGAGTTCAGCGGGCCGGGCACGAGCGTGACCGCGGGCAACGCCAGCCAGCTGTCCGACGGCGCGTCAGCGCAATTGCTGATGGACCGCGCGACCGCGGAAGGCGAGGGCAAGGAGATATTGGGCATCTATCGCGGTTTTCAGGCGGCGGGATGCGAGCCCGACGAGATGGGCATCGGCCCGATCTACGCGATCCCCAAGCTGCTGGACCGCGCGGGGCTGTTGATCGGCGATATCGGCCTATGGGAGCTGAACGAGGCGTTCGCGTCGCAGTGCCTCCATTGCCGCGACCATCTCGGCATCGATCCCGAGACGTATAACGTCGACGGCGGCGCGATCGCGGTCGGGCACCCGTTCGGCATGACCGGATCGCGGCTGGTCGGCCACGCGCTGATCGAAGGGCGCAAGCGCGGGGTGCGGTGGGTCGTCGTGTCGATGTGCACCGCCGGCGGCATGGGCGCGGCCGGGCTGTTCGAGATCGTCTAGGCGGGCACGGGCTCGCGCGAGCCGCGCCAGCTGTCCCAGCCATAGAGCGCGCACCCCGCCCAGATCAGCCCGAAGGTCACGAGGTGCGCGAACCGGAGCTCCTCGCCGAACACCAGCACCGCCAGCCCGAACTGGATCGTCGGCCCGATATACTGCAGCAGCCCCAAGGTGGCGTAGCGCAGCTTGCGCGCCGCCGCCGCGAACAGCAGCAGCGGCGCGGCGGTGATCGCGCCCGCCAGCACCAGCAGCCAGTCGGTGCGGGCGTCGCCGCCGAACGCCGCCTCGCCCGCCGCGGTCGCGCGCAGCAGCACGATCGCGGCCACCGGCGCCAGCACCAGCGTCTCGACCAGCAGCCCGCCCAGCGCGTCGATCGCCACCGTCTTGCGGATCAGCCCGTACACGCCGAAGCTCAGCGCCAGCGTCAGCGAGATCCATAAAGCCCCTCCGCCGCCCAGCGCCATGACCGCCACGCCCGCCGCCGCCAGCCCGACCGCGCCCGCTTGGACGGGGCGGATGCGCTCGCCCAACACCGCCATGCCGAGCGCGACGTTGATCAGCGGGTTGATGAAATAGCCCAGACTCGCATCGAGCACGCGGTCCGACTGCACCGCCCAGATATAGACGAGCCAATTGACCGCGATCAGCGCCGCGCTCGCGGTCAGCAGCAGCAGCGTCTTGCCCGTCGCGGCGGCGGCGACCGTCCGCAACCGCCCGAGCGCGCCCGCGACGACGAGGAGGAGCAGGGCCGACCACAGGATGCGGTGCGCGAGCAGCTGCGTCGCGGGCACACCCTGCAGCAGCCGCAGATAGAGCGGCATGAGCCCCCACAGGACGTACGCGCCCACCCCCAGGAGGAGGCCGGGGTTCACGGAAGCGCGCTTGTCCATCCGCGCCCATTCGCGCCTGCGACATCCCGGCGCAAGCGGGCGATGCGCCGGGCGGAGGCGATCCGCTTGCAATCCGCGGCGTCCAGGCGGAAGCCGGGGCGGACAAGCAGGGAGCGAACGACATGCCCATCGCCCTCATCACCGGCGCGTCCGCCGGGCTCGGCGAAGGCTTCGCCCGCGCCCTGGCCAAGGACGGCCACGACCTGATCCTGACCGCGCGCCGCGCCGACCGGCTGGATGCGCTGGCGACCCAACTCCGCGCCGCGCACGGCGTCGCGGTCCACGTCTTCGTCGCCGACCTCGCGCGGCCGGACGCGGCCGAGGGATTGCTGGAGGAGATCGCGGCGGCCGGGCTGCCGGTCGACCTGCTCGTCAACAACGCGGGCTACGGCGCGCGCGGCGCGTTCGCGGAACTCGACCGCGCGGAGCAGCTCGGGATCGTCGACCTGAACTGCCGCGCGCTGGTCGCGCTGGCGCACGGCGTGCTCCCGCAGATGGTCGCGCGGCGGTCGGGGGGCATCCTCAACATCGCCTCGACCGCCGCGTTCCAGTCCGGGCCGTGGATGGCGGTTTATTACGCCAGCAAGGCGTTCGTGTTGAGCTTCTCGGAAGCGCTGCACGAGGAGGTACGTGGGTCAGGCGTGCGCGTGTCGGCGCTGTGCCCCGGCCCGACCCGCACCGAGTTCGCCGACCGCGCGGGCATGGGGGACCTTGCGGGCTTCGACGCGATCTGGGGCGATGCCGACTCCGTGGTGCGCGACGGGCTCGCGGCCGTCCGGGCCAACAGCGCGGTCAAGGTGTCCGGCGCGATCAACACGTTCATGGCCGACTCGGTGCGCTTCCTGCCCCGCATCCTCGCGCGCAAGGTCACGGGCACGCTCCAGAAGCGGCGCGGCTAGCCGGCTTTCTCGTCCTCCGCCTTCCCATCGATCGCGCCTTCGCGCGCGAGCCCGGCGCGGCCGGTCGTCTCGGCGAACGCGGTGCCCGACACCTCCGTCACGACGATCGGACGGCCGGTCACCGTTTCGCCGTGCGTTTGTTCGGGCGCGGGATCGGCGAAGGTGTTGCCCTGCTCGCCGCGGTTGGCGGGCGTGGTCGGGCCCTGATCCGACTCGTCCGCTTGTCCATAGACGCGGGGTTCGATCGGCTTGTCGGTGTCGGGCATTTCGCACTCCGGTCGTTGTTCGTGACGGTGAACGCGGATGGGCGTGTTTGGGTGCCGGACTAGCCGGCGAACAGCAGCACGGGCGTCTCCAGATAGCGCTTGAGCGCCTGGACGTAGGACGCCGCGTCCCAACCGTCGACGACGCGGTGGTCGCAGGAGATCGACAGGTTCATCAGCTTGGCCCGGCGGATGTCGTCGCCCACGAAGACCGGACGCTCGACGATCTTGTTGGGGCCGATGATCGCGACCTCCGGCCGGTTGATCACGGGCGTCGTCGCGATCCCGCCGAGCGGCCCGAGCGAGGTGACGGTGATCGTGCCGCCGCCCATCTCCTGCGGGGTCAGCTTGCTGGCGCGCGCGGCCTCGGCCAGCCGCGCGATCTCGGTGGCGAGCTGCCAGACGTTCCGGTCCTGCGCGTCGCTGATGACGGGCACGGTCAGCCCGGCGTCGGTCTGCGTCGCCATGCCCATATGGACGCGGCCCGACCGCGTCACCACGCCCGCCTCGTCGTCGTAGCGCGCGTTGAGCATCGGGAAGTCGGGAAGCGAGCGGCAGATCGCGACGATCATCAGCGGCAGCATGGTCAGCTTGGGACGGCCCCCGCGATTGTCGTTCAACTGGCCGCGCAGCCGCTCCAGCTCGGTCACGTCGATCTCGTCGACATAGGTGAAATGCGGGATGTTGCGCTTGGACGCGGCCATGTTCTCGGCGATACGTCGGCGCATGCCGATGACGCGGACCTGCTCGTCCTCGCGCGCGCGGCTCGCGCCGGGCGCGGCGTAGCCCTCGCCCGAGCCGTAGCGCAGGAACGCGTCGAGATCGGCGTGGCGCACCCGGTCGCCCTCGGCCGGTCGGACCCGCGCCAGGTCGACGCCGAGCTCCCGGGCGCGCTGGCGCACGGCGGGCGAGGCGAGGACGGCCGCCTTGTCCCTCTCCCCGCTTGTGGGAAGAGGGGCTGCTCCAAAGACCGGCGCTTGGGTGTGCTCCTCTCCACCACCCTCTCCCTGATGGTGCGACGAAGTGTCCGCGCCCTGGCCGGTCGGCAACCCGGCCCGCGCCGGTGTGGTCGTGACCGGCGGCACGACTTCATCGACCCCGGGATTCTCGGCGCCGTATTGCCGCGCGACCTCCGCCTGCTCGGGGGTCGGCGGGGCGGCCTCCACCGCATCGGGAACGGAGGCGGCCACGTCCTCCGCCGTCTCGATCACCACCAGCGCCGATCCGATCGCGACCTGGTCGCCGACCTCGCCTGCCAGCTCGACCACGACGCCCGACACCGGCGACTCCATCTCGACGGTCGCCTTGTCGGTCATCATGTCCGCTACGGGTCCGTCCTCCTCGATCCGGTCGCCGACCGAAACGTGCCAGGCGACGATCTCGGCCTCGGCGATGCCCTCGCCGATATCGGGGAGCTTGAACGTGAAACGCGCCATTCCGCCCTAGTCCTTCATGATCTTCTTGAGCGCCTCGCCGATGCGCACCGGCCCCGGAAAATAGGCCCATTCCAGGCTGTGCGGGTAGGGCGTGTCGAACCCGGTCACCCGCTCGATCGGGGCCTCCAAATGGTGGAAGCAGCGTTCCTGCACGAGGGCGGAGAGCTCCGCGCCGAAGCCGCCGGTGCGCGTCGCCTCGTGCACGATCATGCAGCGGCCGGTCTTCCTCACCGACGCCTCGATCGTCTCGATATCGAGCGGCACCAATGTGCGCAGGTCGACGACCTCCGCGTCGATGCCCGTCTCCTCGACGACCGCGCCGACCACATGGACCATCGTGCCGTAGCATAGGATCGTCAGCGCCTCGCCGGGCCGGACCACATCGGCTTTGCCCAGATCGATGCGGTAATAGCCCGTCGGCACCTCGCCCGCCGGATGCGCGCTCCAATTCTTGGCGGGGCGGTCCCAATGGCCGTCGAACGGGCCGTTATAGATGCGCTTGGGCTCGAGGAAGAGGACGGGGTCGTTGTCCTCGATCGCCGCGATCAGCAGCCCCTTGGCGTCGTAGGGCGTGGCCGGGATCACCGTTTTGATCCCCGACACGTGCGTGAAGATGCCCTCGGGGCTCTGCGAGTGAGTCTGCCCGCCGAAGATGCCGCCGCCGTACGGCGAGCGCACGGTGATCGGCGCGGTGAACTCGCCCGCCGACCGGTAGCGCAGCCGCGCCGCCTCCGACACGAGCTGGTCGAGCGCGGGGTAGATGTAATCGGCGAACTGGATCTCGGGCACGGGCCTGAGGCCGTACGCGCCCATGCCGATCGCGACGCCGACGATGCCGATCTCGGTGATGGGCGTGTCGAACACGCGCGTCTTGCCGTGCTTGGCCTGAAGGCCCGCGGTGGCGCGGAACACGCCGCCGAAATAGCCCACGTCCTCCCCCATCACGAGCACGTCCGGATCGCGCGTCATCATGACGTCGAGCGCGGAGTTGATGGCTTGGATCATGTTCATCCGGACGGCGTCGGGAGCGAAGCTTCCGCCGTCCGACGACTCGGGTGTGGGCATCACCTCGGTCATCCCACTCACTTCCGCGCCCATGGCCGCCCGCTCGCTTGCTCTTCCGCCAGCATCTGGCGCTGCTGCTCGCGCAGGTGCCAGGGCATCTCCTCGAACACCCCGTCGAACAGCGTGTCGAGCGGTTGATGGAGGCCGTGGCCCAGGATGCCGTTCTTCTCCGCTTCCTTCTGCGCCGCCTTGACCAGGTCGGCGAGCTCGCGATCCTGCGCCGCGTGGCGCTCGTCGTCCCACTCGCCGATGGCGATCAGATGCTCCTTCAACCGCTTGATCGGGTCGCCCAGCGGCCAAGCGTTGGGCTCGCCCTCCGACCGGTATTGGCCCGGATCGTCGGAGGTGGAGTGCCCCTCGGCGCGGTAGGTGAAATGCTCGATCAACGTCGGCCCCTGGTTGGTCCGGGCGCGCTCGGCCGCCCATTCGGTCGCGGCATAGACCGCGAGCGCGTCGTTGCCGTCCACCCTGAGCCCCGCGATCCCGTACCCGACCGCGCGCGCGGCGAAAGTGGTCGCCTCCGCGCCCGCGAAGCCGGAGAAGCTGGAGATCGCCCACTGGTTGTTGACCACGTTCATGATCACGGGCGCGCGGTAGACGCTGGCGAACGTGCAGGCGGAATGGAAATCGCCCTCGGCGGTCGAGCCCTCGCCGCACCACACCGCGGCGATCCGCGTGTCGCCCTTGGCCGCCGACGCCATCGCCCAGCCCACCGCCTGCGGGTACTGCGTGGCTAGATTGCCGGAGATGGAGAAGAACCCGGCCTCCTTGACCGAATACATGATCGGCAGCTGCTTGCCCTGCAGCCGGTCGGCGCTGTTCGAATAGATCTGGTTCATCATGTCGACCAGCGACCAGTCGCGCGCGATCAGGATGCCCTGTTGCCGGTACGAGGGAAAGCACATGTCCTCGTAATCGAGCGCCATGGTGGCGGCGACCGCGACCGCCTCCTCGCCCGTCGCCTTCATGTAGAAGCTGGTCTTGCCCTGGCGCTGCGCCCGGAACATCCGCTCGTCGAACGCGCGCAGCAGCGCCATCGAGCGGAGCATCGCGCGCAGCCGGTCGGGCGTCAGCCGGGGGTTCCAGGGGCCGACCGCCCGTCCCTCCTCGTCGAGGACGCGCACCAGCGCATAGGCCAGATCGGTGAAGTCGCGCGCGGGCGCGGCCGTGTCGGGCCGGCGCGCCTGGCCCGCGGGCGGCACGTCGACCTCGGCGAAATCGACCGGGTCGCCCGGGCGGAATTTAGGCTCGGGCACGTGCAGCGTCAGCGGGGGCAAATTGGCGCGAACGGGGTCGCCGGCCATTCCATTCTCCTGGGGCTCGCCATCTGATGCGGCGGCTCGTCGGAGCGGTCCTTTGCCGCCTTGTTATATAATTTCAAGCGGCCAAATCTTCAGACGGCCGGTCGGTCCGGTCAAAAGCGCCGGGACACGCCCACGAACACCGCCAGATCGTCGGCCGCGCGCGTGACGCCGATATTGGCCCCCGCGTCTAGCTGCACATGGTCGGACAACGCATAGATGACGCCGATATCGCCCGTCACGACCCAGTCGTGGCCGCGCTCGGTAAAGACTTCCGCGTACATGCCCAGCCGCTCGGTCAGCGCGAAGCCGAGCGTCGCCGAGTCGACGAGGCTCGCGCGGTAGCCGCTGCCGTCGTCCTGCCCGATCACGTCCAGCTCGGTCATCAGCCCCAGGTCGATCCGGTCGGACAGCGCGACCGCGAGCGGCGCGATCAGGCCGAACTCGACCTTGCCCGCGCCCAGGCCTTCGGTGGCGGTCGGCAGCGTGACGAACGGCATCAGCGCGAACGCCGTCGGTCCGCCGTCGTCGCCCCACAAGTTGCGCTTCACCCGGACGGTCACGTCGCCGAAGCCTTCGGCCGTCTCGCGGGTCCCGAGCCGCCGGTCGGTGGTCGTTCGGCTGAGATAGGGCTCGATGATGACTTGCAGATCGGTGGCGCGGTCGAGGCCGAGCTTCAGGTTGATCGGCGCGACCGCGGCCGTCTCGACAAGGATGTCGGCGCTCCGGTCGCGGAGGTAGGTCGCGACGTTCATCTCGATCTGGAACCGGCCCGCATCTACGGTGTAGGGTGACTCCGTCTCGCCGGGTCGGTCGGTGGTGAGGTTGTCCGGGTCGGCCAGGCGGGCGAGGGTGGTCCGCGGAACGTCGCGTCCGTTGTCCCGCCCCGCCGATGCGGCCGACGGTACGGCGAGAAGCGCCAGAGCGATCGCGACGCGCATCAGACGTTCCCCGCGAACGCCGCGAGCAGCTTCACGTTTAGCCCGACGATCACCGCCGCGATGATCCAGGCGGACCATTTCAGCCAGGCCGGATTGACGAACCGGCCCATCTTGGCGCGGTCGCCGGTGAACGCCACCAGCGGGACCACCGCGAACGGCAGCTGCATCGACAGCACCACCTGGCTCAGCACCAGCAGCCTGGCGGTGCCGCTCTCGCCGTACAAAGCCGCCACCGTCACCGCCGGGATGATGGCGAGCGTCCGGGTGATCAGCCGCCGCTGCCAGGCGGGCAGGCGGATGCGCAGGAACCCCTCCATCACGATCTGGCCCGCGAGCGTCGCGGTGATCGTCGAGTTCTGCCCCGACGCGAGCAGCGCGACCGCGAACAGCGTGCTCGCGATCCCCGCCCCCAGCATCGGGGTCAGCAGCTGGTACGCGTCGCCGATCTCCGCCACGTCGGTCCGGCCCGCGACGTGGAAGGTCGACGCGGCCAGGATCAGGATCGCCGAATTGACGAACAGCGCCAGCGTCAGCGCGACGGTGCCGTCGATGGTGGCGTACCTGATCGCCTCGCGCCGCCCCGCGTCGTCGCGCTCGAACGCGCGCGTCTGGACGATGGACGAATGGAGATACAGGTTGTGCGGCATCACCGTCGCGCCCAGGATGCCGATCGCGATGTAGAGCATCGCCGGATCGGTCACGACCTGCGCGGTCGGCACGTAGCCGCGCAGCACCGCGCCGATCGCGGGCTGCGACAAGGCCAGCTCGATCGCGAAGCAGCCCGCGATGATGAGGAGCAGCGCGACGACGAACGCCTCCAGCTTGCGGAAGCCGCGTTGCTGGAGAAGGAGGATCAGCAGCACGTCGAGCGCGGTCAGGCACACGCCCCACACCAGCGGCAGGCCGAACAGCAGCTGGAGCGCGATGGCGGTGCCGATCACCTCGGCCAGGTCGCACGCGATGATCGCCAGCTCGCACGCGGCCCACAGCAGCAGGCCGACGGGGCGGCCATAATGGTCGCGGCAGGCCTGGGCTAGATCGCGGCCGGTGACGATGCCCAGCTTGGCCGACAGCGCCTGCAGCACGATCGCCATGACGTTGGACAATAGGATGACCGACAGCAGCGTGTAGCCGAACCGCGACCCGCCCGCCAGGTCGGTGGCCCAGTTGCCCGGGTCCATATAGCCGACCGCGACGAGGTAGCCCGGGCCCGAGAACGCGCCCAGCTTGGTCCAGAAGCGCGCGCCGGCGGGCACCGCGACCGTGCGGAACACTTCGGGCAGGCTGTTGCCCGACCGGGACCGCCAGCCGTTCGTCGCGGGGGCGTCGTCGTTCACCTGCATCTCCGAAACCGATGAGCCCCGATAGGCACATGCCGTCAAGTTTAGCCAGCGCTAACACTTGGCCCCGATACGCGGTCGTGCGATGCCGGCCGTGAAGGAGATCAAGCGTGACGTTGCCGGCGGCGGAGGAACAGGCGCGTCGGTTCGCGCGCGTCCGGCTGGCGCACCGGACCGAGATGCAGGAGGATTACGTCGAGCTGATCGCCGACCTGATCGCCGACGGCGGCGAGGCGCGCGCGACCGATCTCGCCGAGCGGCTGGGCGTCACCCCCGCCACCGTCGCCAATACGCTGGGCCGCCTGAAACGCGACGGGCTGATCGAGATGCGGCCCTACCGCTCGATCTTCCTGACCGCCGCCGGAACGGAGATGGCCGGGCGGTCCAAGGAGCGGCACGGGATCGTGGTGCGGTTCCTGGGCGTGCTCGGCGTCTCCGACGAGGTGGCGGAGACCGACGCCGAGGGACTGGAACATCACCTGAGCGCGGAGACGCTCGACGCCATGCGCCGCTTCTCCGACGGACGGAACGGGGCGGCGTCCCCGGGCGGGACCGCTGTGACCTGACGGATTGACTCGACTCCGAAACGGAACAAAGTAAGAACACGTTCCGTTACCGACTCGAACCGATCCAGAGAACCGACCCGTGACCCAGACGATTGCAGAGCTGCGCGAGACGCTCCGCGCCATCGAGGGCGACGGGCACCAGCGGCGTCCCGCCCTGCCTTTCGGCGTGCCCGAGCTCGACGGACGGCTGGCGGGCGAGGGCTTGCGCCTCGATGCGCTGCACGAGGTCGCGCCGGCGACGCCGCGCCACGGCGACGAGGCGTCGGCGACGCTGTTCATGGCGGGCATCGCCGCGCGCGCCTGGGGGCCGGTGTTGTGGGTGATGCGGCGGCGCGACCTGTTCGCGCCCGGGCTCTACCAGGCGGGGCTCGCGCCCGAACGCCTGCTCTATGTCGAGGCGCGAAGCGACGACGAGCTGCTGGCGATCATGGAGGAGGGCCTGCGCCACCGGGGCCTGGGCGCGGTGATCGGCGAGTGCAAGCGCGCCGGGCTCGCCGCGACCCGGCGGCTGCAGCTCGCCGCCGAGGGCGGGCGCACGATCGCGCTGCTGCTGAAGCGCCACGCGCGGGACGGGGTCGATCCGATCGGCCAGCCGTCGGCCGCCGTCACCCGCTGGCGCGTCGCGTCCGCGCCGTCCGGCCCGCCCTTCCCCGGCGCGTTGCCCCATGAGGGGCTGGGTCGCGCGCGCTGGACACTCGACCTCGCCCGCCAGAAGGGCGGCGAGCCCCATCAACTCCTTGTGGAGGCATGCGATGAAACGGGTCGTCTCGCTCTACCTGCCCGAATGGCCGCTCGACCGGCTGCGCCGCGCCGGGCGCGTTCCGCAGCCGCAGCCGCAGCCTGAGCCGAAGGCTCAGGCGAAGGCCGGCCGGCGCGCCTCAGGCGCGTCCGACGACGCGGCCGACTCACTCGGTCGCGTGGCCTCCACCGAGCGCGCGCAAAGCTGCTCGGTACCCGACACGCCCGAAGGCCGACCCGGCGCGCTGTGGGCGAGCGAGCAGGAACATGCCGCGCGGCGTTCGATCCGGCACCAGGGGACCAACGACGGTTGGCGACCCGGCGCGAAATGGGCCAAGCGCGAGGTCGAGGCGGAGATCGCCCAGCTGCCGCTCCACCGGCGCCCGCCCATGCGCGAACTCGGCCGCCGCGGCGAAGCCGCCGACCACCCCTTCAAAGCCCACTCTTCCCACTCCATGCCGACAGACGAGGCGCGCGCGCCTGTCGTGGGGCGCAGCGCCGTCCCCCCCGCCCGCCGGGGCGGCGAAGGCGTCCGCCCGCCCGGCACCCGCCGCCCGGGCGACGGGCCGTATCCGGGCGAGGGCGCGTTCTTCCTGACCGGCCGCATGACCGGCGACGTGGTCGGCCGCGCCTGCAGGGAGGACGCCGCGCCGCCCGCCCCCACGGCCGCCCGGTCGGAGCCGCCGCTCGTCACCGCGCACCGGGTGGACGGACGCGACGTGGTCCATGCCGCCAACGGCGCGGCACGGGCGTCCGGCGTGGTGCCCGGCACCTGGTTGACCCAGGCGCGCGCGACCATGCCCGGCCTCCACATCCTTCCCGCCGATCCGGAGGGCGACCGCGCCGCGTTGCGCCGGCTGGCGGTCGCGGTCGCCCGGCGCTGGGCCCCGACCGTCGCCGTCTCCGACGAGTGCGGGCTGTTCATCGACCTGACCGGCGTGGCGCACCTGCATGGCGGCGAGACCGCGTTCCTGCGCCGCTTCCACCGCCTGCTGAACCGCCTGGGCTTCCGCAACCGCATCGCCGTCGCGGACACCGGCGGCGCGGCGTGGGCGTTGGCGCGTTGCGGGCGTGGATCCGGGCGTGACTTTAGTGACCTTCCGCTGCTCGGCTGCCCGTCCGGGATGCATGTGGAGGCGCTGGAGGCACTCCCGGTGGATCTGCTCCGCCTCGAACCCGCGCACACCAGGCTGCTCGACCGCCTGGGCGTCGACACGGTGGGCGAGCTCGCCAAGCTGCCCCGCGGCCCGCTCGCGCGCCGGTTCGGCGGCGCGCTCGTCCGCCGGCTCGACCAGGCGACCGGCCGCGCGCCCGAGCCGCTGGAGCCGGTCGCCGTGCCCGAGCGGATCGCCGTCGACCGGCGCTTCGCCGAACCGATCGCCACCGCCGAGGCGATCGGCCATTGGCTGGGGGTGCTCGTGCCCTGCCTGTGCGAGGCGCTGGCGCGCGCCGGGCGCGGCGCGCGGCTCGTCGAGCTCGTCGCCGCGCGCGTCGACGGCGTGCCGCAGGTCATCCGCATCGGGCTGGCGCGGCCCGCGCGCGATCCCGTCCGCCTGCTGCGCCTCCTCGTCCGCCGCGTCGAGGAGATCGCGCCGGGCTTCGGCCTCGACGCGCTCGCGCTCCGCATCCTCCGCTCCGACCCGCTCGGCCCCGAGGCGCTCGTCCCCGCGCTCGCGGAGGAGGCCGCGCCCGACCTGGCCCCGCTGGTCGACGCGCTCGCCAACCGGTTGGGAGGCCGCCTGCCCTGGCGCGTCCGCCCGGTCGAGAGCGACGTGCCCGAACGCTCGGCCGCCCCGTGCCCGCCGCTCGATCCGCCGGGCCGCCCCCCGCCGCCGCTCGGGCGGGACGACGTCCGCCGGTTGGACGACCGCGGGGCGGACCACTCCTGGCACCCCCGCTGGCCGCGGCCCGTCCACCTGCTGCGCCACCCCGAACGCGTCGAGCACGTGCTGGCCGAACTCCCCGACCAGCCGCCCCGCCGCTTCACCTGGCGCGGCGTCAGCCACCAGGTGGTCCGCGCCGACGG
This sequence comes from uncultured Sphingomonas sp., assembly GCA_964243325.1. GTDB lineage: Bacteria > Pseudomonadota > Alphaproteobacteria > Sphingomonadales > Sphingomonadaceae > Sphingomonas. Next base: position 44,660 of record CAXTFF010000001.1, on the reverse strand, counting down.
CCCCGAGCGCATCGCGGGCGAATGGTGGCGCCGCGTCGCCGAGGCGCAAGCGGTGCGCGATTATTTCAGCGTGGAGGACGAGGAAGGCCGCCGTTTCTGGCTGTTCCGCCGCGGCGACGGCGTGCGCGCGGAGACGGGCGACCTCAGCTGGCACCTGCACGGCTTCCATGCGTGAACTAGCGGCGGGCGTCGACGACCTGAACGTGTCCCGCCTGCGCATAACGCAGTATCTTGCCGTCGGCGGTCAATACCGGGCAATGCAGGGCGCGCGCGGTCGCGATGATGATGCGATCCGCCGGATCGCCGTGTATGCCCGGCGGAAGCAGCCCCGCATCCATGCCGATCTCAGGAGTCAGCGGGGCGACGACGATGCCCGGCTGCGACGTCACGCCCGGCATCCAGACGGCGAGATGCCGGCTGAGCTCCAGCCGGTCCTTGCCGACCAGCATGGCGATCTCCCATGGCGTGATCGCCGAGACGTAAAGCTCGCCATCGGCCTGCGCGCTCGCGATCAGCTCCCTGCTGCGAACGCCGAGTTCCGGCTTGTTGTCGGCCGACCAGACCAGCGCATGTGTGTCGAGCAGGATCAACGATACAGGTCTTCGCCGATCGCCTCATCACGCGCGGCGTCGATTTCCTCCAAGTCGACGGCGGGGCTGAACGGGTCGTCATACCGGATCACGGTTCCCGCCATGCATCCGATCAGCGAGCCCTTGCGGACCTCCTCCGCTTTAACCGGCGATAGCATCGCCACCGGCTTGCCGCGCTTGGTGACGGTGATCGGCTCGCCGCCCGCCTGGACCTCGTCCATCAACCGCAGGCAGTTCGCCTTGAACTCCGCCGCGCCGACATACTTCATCGCATCCGCTCCCGAACTGGTCACCTCACCTAGTCATCTCGGACGGGAGCGGCAATGAGCTACGTCGAGCTCCAGGTCACGACCCACTTTTCTTTCCTGCGCGGCGCGTCGTCGCCCGAGGAGCTGTTCGCGACCGCGTCGGTGATGGGCTACGCGGCGCTCGGCGTCGCCGACCGCAATTCGGTGGCGGGCGTGGTGCGCGCGCTGGTCGCGGCGGGCGAAGCGACAAGGCAGCACGCGCCCGTCCGCCTCGTGGTCGGCTGCCGGCTCGACCTGGTCAGCGGCGCGTCGCTGCTCGTCTGGCCGGAGGACCGCGCCGCCTGGAGCCGGCTCACCACCCTCCTCACCCGCGGCAAGGCGCGCGCGGACCCGCGGCACGGCGAGAAGGGCCGGTGCTTCCTGCACTGGGAGGACGTGGCCGACGCCGCGCCGGGGCTGGTCGCCGCGCTGGTACCCGGTCGCGACCGCGCGGACCCGGCGCAGTTGCGCTGGATGGCCGACCTGTTCGGGCGCGACCGGGGGCACGTGTGCCTGACCTTCCATCGCCGCCCCGGCGACACGCTGCGGCTGGCGCGCGACGCGGAGGCGGCGCGGGCGCACGGCCTGCGGCCGCTCGCGACGGGGGACGTGCTGTATCACGAACCGGGCCGTCGCCGCCTCCAGGACGTCGTAACCGCCATTCGCGAGAAATGCACGATCGACGAGCTCGGCCTGCGCCGCGAACGCCACGCCGACCGGCACCTGCTGCCGCCGGCCGAGATGGAACGTCGCTTCCGCGGCCACCCCGACGCGCTCGCCGCGAGCGTCGCGATCGCCGAACGCTGCACCTTCTCGCTGCGCGAGCTCAGCTACCAATATCCCGATGAGCGGGTGATGACCGCGCACTCGCCGCAAAAGGCGTTGGAGAAGATGACCTGGCGCGCGCTCAACGCCCGGTTCCCGCATCGTCCGCCGCCGAGCTATCGGCGGCTGCTCCGCAAGGAGCTCTCGCTGGTCCGCAAGCTCGACTACGCGCCATACTTCCTGACGGTCCACTCGATCGTCCAGTATGCGCGCAGCCAGGAAATACTGTGCCAGGGGCGCGGCTCCGCCGCCAATTCGGTGATCTGCTTCGTGCTCGGCGTGACCTCGATCGACCCGGTCAAGCACCGGCTGCTGTTCGAACGCTTCCTGTCGGAGAAGCGCGGCGAGCCGCCCGACATCGACGTCGATTTCGAGCATGAGCGCCGCGAGGAGGTGATCCAATGGATCTACGACACCTACGGCCGCGACCACGCCGCGCTGACGGCGGTGGTCAGCCGCTTCCGCACGCGCGGCTCCATCCGCGAGGTGGGCAAGGCGCTGGGACTGGCCGAGGACGTGACGGCGGCGCTGGCGGGCCAGGTCTGGGGCTGGTCCAGCGACGGGGTCGGCGAGAAGCAGGTGGACGCCCTGCAGCTGGACGGCACCGACCAGCGGCTGTCGCTCGCCATCGAACTCGCCCGCGAGCTGATCGGCACGCCCCGGCACCTGTCGCAGCATCCCGGCGGCTTCGTCCTGACGCGCGACCGGCTCGCCTCGCTGGTGCCGGTCGAGCCCGCGGCGATGGTCGACCGGCAGGTCGTGGAATGGGAAAAGGTCGATATCGAGGAGCTCGGCTTCATGAAGGTCGACATCCTCGGGCTCGGCATGCTCGGCTGCATGCGGCGGGCCTTCGACCTGCTCGCGCGGCACAAGGACATCCGCCTCACGCTCGACGACGATATCCTGCAGGCGGAGGACGAGCCGACCTTCGAGATGATGTGCCGCTCCGACACGCTGGGCGTGTTCCAGATCGAGAGCCGCGCGCAGATGTCGATGCTCCCGCGGAGGCGCCCCGAGAACTTCTACGACATCGCCATCCAGGTCGCGATCGTCCGGCCCGGCCCGATCCAAGGCGACATGGTGCACCCCTACCTGAAGCGGCGCGAGGACAAGCGCGCCGGTAGGAACAGCGTCGAGTACCCCAGTCCGAAGCTCAGGACCGTGCTCGAGAAGACGCTGGGCGTGCCGCTGTTCCAGGAGCAGGCGATGCAGGTCGCGATCCTGGGCGCGGGCTTTCCGCCGGAGGAAGCCGACGGCCTGCGCCGCGCGATGGCGACGTTCAAGATGACGGGCGGGGTCGGCCAATTCCGCGACCGGCTGATCGCGGGCATGCTGCGGAACGGCATCACGCAAGTCTTCGCCGACCGGCTGGTCAAGCAGATCGAGGGCTTCGGCTCCTACGGCTTCCCGGAAAGCCACGCGATGAGCTTCGCCAAGATCGCCTACGCCTCGTCGTGGATGAAGTGCCACCACCCGGATGTGTTCTGCGCGGCGCTGCTCAACGCGCAGCCGATGGGCTTCTACGCGCCCGCGCAGATCGTGCGCGACGCGCGGGCGCATGGCGTCGAGATCAGGCCCGTCTGCGTCCAGGACAGCGATTGGGACACCAGGCTGGTGGACGACGGGACCCCGTACCTGCCGCTACGGCTGGGCATGCGTGTCGTGACCGGCTTGGCCGCCGGCGACGCGCGGGCGATCCTCGACGCGCGGTCGCTCGCTCCATTCACCTCGATCGAGGAGGTATGGCTTCGATCGCACGTGAAATTGGCCGCGTTGGAGGCCCTGGCGAGGGCGGACGCGTTCCACGTCTTCGGGCTCAACCGCCGCGAGGCGCTATGGACCATCAAGGGCCTGGGCGAAACGCGGCTGCCGCTGATCGAGGACGCGCGCGGCGTGGAGGAACCCGCGATCCTCAAGCCGCTGTCGGCGGGGCGCGAGGTGGTGGAGGATTACCGCTCCACCCAGCTGTCGCTGCGCGCCCATCCCCTCCAGTTCCTGCGCGGCGAGCTCGCCCGGCGGGGGATGGTACGGTGTATCGATCTCGGCACGACCAAGGACGGCACGGTCGTGGAAGTGGCGGGCGTGATCCTCGTCCGCCAGCGGCCCGGCAGCGCCAAGGGCGTGCTGTTCATCACGCTGGAGGACGAGACGGGGGTCGCCAACGTCATCCTGTGGCCCGACGTGTTCGAGGAGCACCGCACTACCGTGA
>CAXTFF010000001.1:31130-40739 GCA_964243325.1 uncultured Sphingomonas sp. | reverse complement strand
TGGGCGCGGCGATGCTGTCGGTGCGCGGCCGCGTCCAGCGCCAGGAGATCGTCATTCACGTGATCGGCGCCCAGGTGATCGACCGTACGCCCATGCTCCGCCAGGTCGGCGACATGGAGATGCCGCGCCTCACCAGCCCCGGCGACGGCATGCGCGGCGGCACCCCCGATCGTGGCGAAAAGGGCTGGAAGCCACAGATCAGATCCGATTATCATTACCGCGACCGGGACGAGGATCTGATCCGGATCCGGTCGCACGATTTCCGCTGATCGGTGATCCGAAATCCGAATCCGCTGTCCTACACGAACGGTCCCTGATCCAAGGTCCCGGATGCCCTTCCGCCCCGCCTCGATCCCGGCCGCCGGGTGCCGGACCCGGAGATCGACCGGCGAACACCCGTTCACGCCTCAACTTCCCTCAACTTGTTCAGGTTCGGCGGTTCGGCCGTGCCGCCCTGATCCGCGCCTCGGCGACCGTCATTCGTCGCGCTTCCGCTCAGATCGCCTTCACGGTCTGCTCGATCACGCCGAAGATCGGGTGGTGGCGGTCGTCCTCCGCCCAGATGCGCACGGTGTCGCCGTCGCGGAGGAACGGCGTGGTCGCCGCGCCGCCCATGATCGTCTCCACCGTGCGCACCTCGGCCAGGCAGGAATAGCCGACGCCGCCCTCGACGATCGGCTTGCCCGGCCCGCCACCCGCGTCGCGGTTGGACACGGTGCCCGACCCGATGATCGTCCCCGCGCCCAGCGCGCGGGTCCTGGCGGCGTGCGCGATCAGCGTGCCGAAATCGAACGTCATGTCCTCCCCCGCCTCCGCGCGGCCGAACGGGCGACCGTTCAGGTCGACCATGAGGCGGCGGTGGAGCTTGCCGTCCCGCCACCAGTCGCCGAGCGCGTCCGGCGTCACGAACACGGGCGAAAAGGCCGAAGCCGGCTTGGACTGGAAGAATCCGAACCCCTTGGCGAGCTCGGCCGGGATCAGGTCGCGGAGCGACACGTCGTTGGTCAGCCCGACCAGCAGCACCGCCGCCAGCGCCTCGTCACGCGTCGCGCCCTGCGGCACGTCGCCAGTGACCACGACCACCTCGGCCTCCAGGTCGCAGCCCCACGCCTCGTCGGCGAGCGGGATCGCGTCGCGCGCGCCCAGGAACCCGTCGGAGCCGCCCTGGTACATGAGCGGATCGTGCCAGAAGCTCTCGGGCATCTCCGCGCCCCGAGCCTGCCGGACCAGCGCGACGTGGTTCACGTACGCGGAGCCGTCGGCCCACTGGTACGCGCGCGGGAGCGGCGCGGCGGCGGCATGCTCGTGGAAGCGGTCGCGCGGGATCGCCTCGTGCTCCAGATCGGTGGCGAGGTTCGTCAGATCGGGCGACAGCCGGTCCCACCCGTCGAGCGCCGCCTGCAGCGTCGGCGCGATGTGCGACGCGTCGGCGCACCAGGCGAGGTCGTTCGAGACGACGACGAGCCTGCCGTCGCGGCCATGCTTCAGACTGGCGAGTTTCATAGGTCCTGCTCTCCCTTTTTCCCGTCCTAGCGGCTCGGGCGCCGGGTGGGTAGCCGCCCGGGCGGGCACGGTCGTCACTTGACGCTCGCGTCAAGCGGCCGCACGTTTCGACCGAAGACCCGAGAGGACCTCCATGCTCACGCTCGACAACATCGCCGGCCGCTTCGCCTACAACGAGGATCACGAGGCGTTCCGCCAGACGGTCCGCAGCTTCCTGCAGAAGGAGGGCGTGCCCAGGGTCGACGAGTGGGAGCGCGACCGGCTCGTCCCCAAGGCGTTCTGGGAGGCGGCGGGCGCGATCGGGATGCTGTGCCCGACCGTGCCCGAGGAGTATGGCGGGCTCGGCCTCGATTTCGGCTACAACGCGATCGTCGACGAGGAGATGAGCTACAACGGCGTGCCCGCCGGCTTCTCGCTCCAGTCCGACATCGTCGCCGACTACATCGCGCATTACGGGTCGGAAGAGCAAAAGGCCGAGTGGCTCCCCAGGATGGTCTCCGGCGAGACGATCACCGCGATCGCCATGACCGAGCCGGGCACCGGCTCCGACCTCCAGGCGATCCGCACGACCGCCAGGAAGGACGGCAACCATTACGTCATCAACGGGTCCAAGACCTACATCACCAACGGCCAGAACACCGACCTGACGCTGGTCGTCGCCAAGACCGATCCCGACGCCAAGCCGGCGTGGAAGGGCATGTCGATCATCCTGGTCGAGTCCGACCGCGAGGGGTTCAGGAAAGGCCGCAAGCTCGACAAGATCGGCCAGGACGCCGCCGACACGTCCGAGCTGTTCTTCCAAGACGTCCGCGTGCCGATCACCAACTGCCTGGGGGAGGAGGGCAAGGGCTTCGTCTACCTCATGAGCCAGCTGCCCCAGGAGCGGCTGTCGATCGCCGTCTCGGTCCAGGCGTCGGCGCAAAAGGCGTTCGACGAGACGGTGGCGTTCACCAAGGACCGCAAGGCGTTCGCGGGCATGGTGTTCGATTTCCAGAACACCCGCTTCGTGCTCGCCGACCTGAAGACCAAGCTCCAGGTCGGCTGGGCGCATCTCGACTGGGCGATCGCGCGCCACCTGAAGGGCGCGCTGACCAACGAGGAGGGCGCGGCGGCCAAGTTGTGGCACACCGAGCTGCAATGGGAGGTGATGGACAAATGCCTCCAGCTTCACGGCGGCGCCGGCTACATGAACGAGTATCCGATCGCCCGCGCCTGGCGCGCGGCGCGGGTCACGCGCATCTTCGGGGGCACGAGCGAGATCATGAAGGAAGTGATCGGGCGATCGCTCTGACCCGTCAGCCGGCCCCGATCTGCCGACCGGTGTCGGGCATCACCAGCTGCGGCGCGGACAGGTGCTCGCGCGGATCGAAAGTGCGCAGAAAGGTTCGGAACGCCGCGAGCTCGATCGGCGGAGAGATCAGATAGCCCTGGATGAGATCGCACCCCATCACGCGCAGCAGCGACAGCGCGAGCGGGTCGTCGACGCCCTCGGCGGTGACCTCCATGTCGAGCGCGTGGGCGAGGTCGATCGAGGAGCGCACCAGCAGCGGATCGCGGTGGCTGTCGATCAGGCCCGACACGAACATCCGGTCGATCTTGAGCTCGTTGGCGGGCAGCTGCTTCAGATAGGATAGCGACGACAGCCCCGACCCGTAATCGTCGATCGCGATCTTGATCCCCGCGGCCGAAAAGGCGCGAAGGTTGGCGAGCGCGCCGTCGGGGTCCTGGATCACCGCGGTCTCCGTCACCTCGAAGCCGATCTTGCCCTTGGCGCGCGCGACCGTCGCCAGCACGCGCTCGGCGAACTCGGCGTCGGGCAGCAGCACGCCCGAGATGTTGACGTAGACCGTCAGATCGTGACCCGACGCGGCGAGGCTCGCCTGGTCGGTCACCGCCTGCGCGACGACCCATTCGGTCAGGTCGCGGATCGCGCCGGTGCTTTCCGCCAGCCGGATCAGCCGTTCGATCGCGACGGGCCCATGCGTCGCGTGCGGCCAGCGCAGCAGGGCCTCCGCCGAGTCGATCGCGTTGGTGCGCGAGCGGAGCTTGGGCTGGTAATGGAGTCGGAGTTCGCCGCGCTCGATCGCGCGGCGCAGGTCGCGCATCAGCGCGATGTCGTCCCCCTCCGACCCGCCCTCGCCCTCCTCGTCGGCGAAGCAGACCGATTGGCGGGTCGCCTGCGCGGTCGCGATCGCGGCGGCGGCGTGGTCGAGCACCTCCTCGCGCGTGGCGTCCGCGTTTGCCTCGGCCGCGCCGATCAGCACGCTCAGGTCGAACGTCAGCTCGTCGATGGTGATGCGCTTGGTCAGTCGCTTGACGAGCAGCACGAGCGCCTCGCGCGCGCCGGCCGCGTCGACGGCGACGAACGCGAACTCGATCGTGGTGCGACCCGTCCGGCCGATTTCGCAGAACGGCAGCTCGGCGGCGATCAGCTCGGCGACGTGGGCGAGCACCCGGTTGGCGAGCCGCGCGCCGATGTCGCGGCGCAGGGTGGCGAAGCGGTCCACTTCCAGGATCGCGACGAAGCCCCCGCCGGTGCCCGGGGCCGTGTCGGGCGACGGTGCGGCGCGCAGGCGGTCGAACCAGGGCGGCGCGACCGCCCGCGTCCGCCTACGCGGCCATAGGCTCGCCAAGGCGACGCCCGCGACGAACGCGGCCAGAAGGAGGAGAAGAACCACGACCTGTATCTAGCGGGACAGGCGCTAAGGCCCGGTTAAGTCCGTCTCGCAAGCACCCGCATCGCATGGTGCCGTCGACGCGTCCGCGCGTCGCGCGAGCGGGCGCGGCGACGCGGTACGACCCGCCGGCGCGGCGCGGAAATCTGGAACGCGACGAGGACGGTCCCATATCCGGGCCGAGCATAGGAGTAGCGATGCCGTCGTCACCGTCCGGAACCGCGTCTTGAGCGGCCCTGCCCCCTACCTGCTCGCATTCGGCGACAGCCTGACCGCCGGGTATGGCCTTTCCCCCGACCAGGCGTTTCCCAAGCAGCTCCAGACGCTGCTGGCCAAGCGTCGGCCGGGTGCCGTCGTCGAGAATGCGGGCGTGTCGGGCGACACGACCACCAGCGGGCGCGCGCGGCTGCCCCGCGCGTTGTCGCGCCTGACGCGACGGCCCGATCTCGCCATCCTGGAGCTCGGCGCCAACGACCTGCTGCGCGGCGTCGACCCGGCGCGGACGCGCGACAATCTGGACTGGATGATGGGTGAGTTCGGGCGCGCGGGCATCCCCGTACTGCTCGCGGGCATGCTAGCGCCGCCGTTCCTGGGCGATCGGGCGACCCGGTTCAACGCGATCCATCCCGATCTGGCGGAGCGTCACGACGCGGCGCTCTATCCCTTTTTCCTGGACGGGGTATTGGGCGACCGCTCGCTGGTGCTGGCAGACCGCATCCACCCCAACGCCCGCGCGATCGGCATCGTCGCGAACCGCATCCTGCCCCACGTCGAGACGGCGTTGGACAGGGCGGCTTGCCAAGCGGCCTGAGCGTACGGCTCATCCGGCGCGATAGGGCGAGCGGCCGCCCGTCGCCCCGGAAAGCGTTCCGCCATCATCGGCGGCGTATGGCGATCGAGAGGCCGTGGTCTTCGGTCGTCGACAGGACGCGGTCGATCGTGCCGGCGAGACACGGATCGACATCGGACAGCCTTCCCGTTACCGATCGATCCGTGGTGCGCTCACCCAAGCCGTGAGGTCGAGCGACGGCCTTGGATATGGCCGGATCACCGGGCCCCGCCGTTCCATTTAACGAACTACGTGAACTAACTTGATGAATGGCAAGACGTTGGTAGCCAGCTGCATGGTTGCCGGATGGAGCGCCGCAACACCTCGTCCTGTATCCACGACGGCGGAGACAGCCTTGATTGTGCCTGTCCATTTCCTAACAGATCGATTTGTCCCGATATGAACAACAAAGCTCCCGGCATGTCATGGTCGCGCTTTCAGCTCTGCTGGAATCGTGCTAGCTAACGCTTTCCATACCATGTCTGCAACCATCCGCGTTTCACGGCGTATTTGGACCGTCAAGGTCGCGGAGAGCACGACGGCCGGTTTCGACGAAGCGTAAAAGGGGTATCACGATTTGACCGATCAGTCCGCAGCGACGCCGTCGAGCCGCGTCCGGCGCGCCGCCCTCGGCGGCATCTCCGTCATCGCGATGATCGGCCTGGGCGCGGCGCCCAGCTACGGCCAGCGGCTACGGACAAGCTATTCGCCGGGCGCGAATAATGGCGGCGGCGCAAATCCCGGCCGCCAGGACATCATCACCCAAACCAACACGACGGGGACGATCACGGGCGACTACAAGCTGCGCGACACCAGCGCGCGGCGGTTCCGCTTCAACGCTTTCACGTTGGCGCAGCGGCAGGCCCGCGGCGAGGTCGTGTCCGGTTACGAGACGGTGGACGGGCGCGTCAGCGTCGAGCTGGGCGCGGAGCAGAAGCGCACGGTGGTCACCTATCCCGACCAGATCAAGGGAACGAACCTCGCCACCCCCGTCTACAGCAACGATCTGCTGGGCGCGGAGAACGCGACCGACCGGGACACCGTGTCGTTCTTCGACACCAAGAGTCCGGTCTACGGCGACCTGCGGCTGGCCGACATCAGCAATTCGACGATCACGATCGCGACGGGCGACAAGGCCAAGAGCGTGTACGACAGCGCCAACCTCGCGCTCGTCACCGCCGACAGCGGATCGACGCTCTACAGCGTCACGAACCGCAGCAACGTCGTCTACGACTCGCGCACCGGCACGATGAGCGGCATCAGCCAGGACGGCTTCGCGCAGCCTGCCACGCGCGAATACCTGGTCGACGTCACGACCTTTTCGGGCGTCGCGTTCGGCAACGGCGACAGCGTCACCGACCTCGCCAGCCTTCGGCGGTACAACACCAGCCTGATCGCGCAGCTCCAAGCGGGTTCGATCACGCCCGCCCGCTACGAGGAGCTGATCCAGGCGGCCGCGCCGATCGCCGAGCGGACGGTGGTCGTCCGGCAGGAAGAGATCCCCCGGTTCCGCGCGCCGCGCACCACCAGCGAGCGGCTGTTCGCGCGGGTGAACGGTTCGAGCTTCACGACTACCGCCGATTCGCAGCTCGTCGGCATCGCCGAGATCGACAAGAACACCGACGGCGGCAACACGCTGATCCTGGGCGAGAACGGCGCGACGATCGTCGCGAACGGCAACCTGGCGCAGGCGGGCGCGGGGGCCGCGATCCGCTTGGACGGCGCGGGTACCACGCTGGCCAACACGGCCACGGGCGTGATCGGCATCGGGTACGAGACGCTCGTCCGCTCGGGCGGCGCGCTCACCCCGACCGGCCTGGACGGCAAGGGCGCGACCACCAACAACGTGGCGGTGCTGGCGCGGAACGGCGCGGCGGTGTCGAACGCGGGCATCATCAACGTCGCCAACCGCGACATCGCGCTCGCCCCGGACAATCCGGAGATCGGCAAGGCCAACGCCGGGGTCGTCGTGGGCACGGGCGCGATGGCGAGCAACACGGGCGCGATCCTGATCGGCGGGGGCGCGAGCGTCGCGGCCAACAACACGGGTTCGTACGGCGGGGCGGCCGGGCTGGTCGCGCTGGCGGGCGGCACCGCGACCAACGCGGCGGGCGGCACCATCCGCGTCGGCACTAGCTTCGCCGAGAACGCGGCCGACCTGACGGCGGTGACCGACGTGCTGTCGATCAACTTCGCGTCGGGCATGACCTCGCGCTCGGGCGGCGGCGTCCTGGTGAACAACGGCACGATCCGCGTCGGGTCGCTGGCGCAGAACGCGACGGGCATCACGATCGGCGGCGACGGCGGAACGGCGGTCAACAACGGCGCGATCACGCTGGATGCGTCGGGCTTCACGACCCCGGTCCGGCGCAACGCGGCGATCTCGGTGCTGGGCAGCGGCGTCGCGGGCGCGGTGAACGCGACCAACAGCGCGACCGGCGTCATCACGATCAGCGGAGTCAACAGCGTCGGGCTGCTCGTCGAGAACGGCGTGGCGGGCGGCTCCGCGCGGGCGGTCAACGACGGCGCGATCGTCATCAACGGCGGCGTTTCGGTCGATCGGCTGCGTAACTACGGCGTGTTCGTCGGCAACGCGCAGTCCTCGGCGCGCCAGAACGGCGCGGTGATCATGCGCGGCGAGGGCGCGATCGGCGTCCACGCCCGCAACGGCGGCAGCGTCGATGTCGGCGCGGGCGGCACCGTCGACTTCCAGGGCGCTCGCCAAGTCGGCTATTATGCCCTGGGGGCCGGATCGACGATCACCGGCACGTCCGGCCTGACGAGCGTCGACACGGTCGGCTCCACCGGCCTGCGGGTCGAGGGCGGCGCGGCCGTGCGCGGCGGCGAGCTGATGTTCGACGCGTCGGGCGCGAACGCGTTCGGCATCGTCGGCACCGGCGCGTCCGAAGGCACGACGGTCGACGCGACCGGCGCGCGGATCACCGTCTCCGGCGCGGGCGCGACCGGCGTCCAGATCGAGGGCGGCGCGACGGGCCTCCTGACCGGCACGAGCGACATCCGGCTCACGGGGGCGAACACAGTCGCCGCCGTCGTGGACGGGCAGGCGCGCGACCTGGACGGCGTGGCCGTCGGCGCGCCGGTGGGCACGACGAGCCTGACCTCGAGCGCAAGCCTGGCGTCGACCTCCACGGGCGTGACCGGCTATATCGCCCGCAACGGGGCGCAGCTGACCAACTCGGGCGCGATCGCCTTCACGGGCGCGGACGGGATCGGCATCGCCGGGTCGACCGGCGCGGATGTCGTCAACAGCGGCGCGATCTCGATCGGTGGTGGGAACAGCGTCGGCATCGACGTCGCGGGCGCAGGCACGACGGCGATCCATAGCGGCATCCTCGCGGGCAGCGGCACGGGCGCGCGGATCACGGCGGGCGGGTCGTTCACCAACAACGGCGCGATTACGATGACATCGGGCACCGGCATCCTGGTCGACGGCGCGGGCTCGACGCTCGCGGGAACGGACACCGGCGCGGTATCGGTCGGCGACGGCGTCGCGGCGCTGCGCTTGGTGAATGGCGGATCGGTGAACAGCGCGGGCTCGTTCACCGGGGGCGGCACGGCCAACGGCATCCTGGTCGATGTCGGCGCGGGCGCGCTGACGCTGGGCGCGGGCACGGTCGCGAGCGGCGGCACGGGCAACGGCATCGAGAACGCGGCCGACTCGGCGGCGATCCGGTTGAACGGCACGACCGTCGTCGCGAACGGATCGGGATCGGCGGTCCGCACCGCGGTCGCGCTCGATCCGGCGTCCACGGGTACGATCACGGCGGCGGGCGCGAACAGCAGCGGGTTCACCTTCGCGGGCACCGGGGGCGCGGTCACGGCGGGCGACCTGACGCTCGGCGACGGTCTGGCGATCACGGCGACGGGCGTCGGCGCGACGGGCGTGCGGCTGAACACGACGGGCACGGCGGCGCTGACCGGCCGGGTGTCGGTCGACAACGTCCAGGGCGGCTCCGCCGTCGTGGCCGGACCGGCGGCGTCGCTGAGCAACGGCGGCGCGCTCGTCTCGACCAGCACCGCGGCTCCGGTGGTCGACCTGACCGGCGGCACGCGCGCTTTCACCAACAGCGGCACGATCACCGCCGCTTCCCCGGCCGCGACGGCGATCGCCGGCGGCGGGAACGGCCAGGCGGTGACGCTGACGGCGGGGCCGGTCACGGGCGCGGTGACGCTGGGCGCGGGAGCCGACGATTTCCTGATGACGGGCGGCACGTTGGCGGGCGCGTTCACCGCGGGCGCGGGTAACGACACCGCCACCTTCCGCGGGCTGACCGACGCCAACCTGTCGGGCGTGACCGCGATCGGCGGCGGCGGCGCGCCGGGCGGGATCGACGCGCTGATCTTCGACGCGACGACCTCGACCGGCACACGGCGCATCACCGGCTGGAACACGATCGACCTGTCGAACCGGTCGTCCTTGACGTCGGACGGGGACCTGATCCTCGCCGGCGGAACGATGACAGTCGACGCGACCTCGACCTTCCTGGCGGGCGGCGGTGTGCGCGGCTTGGTCGGCGCGGGCGCGGGCGGCGTGGCCAGGGTCGTCAATGCGGGCGTCATCGATCTGACCAACGGCGCGTC
>CAXTFF010000001.1:9762-31030 GCA_964243325.1 uncultured Sphingomonas sp. | reverse complement strand
GATGCGGGCGCGTTCGAATACCGGCTGTTCGCGTCCAACCAGGCGGGCACGAGCCAGAGCTGGTTCCTGCGCACCCAGGGCAACACGCAGACGGAGACACCGACGCCTACCCCGACGCCGGTACCGACACCGACACCGACGCCTACTCCGACACCCACGCCGACTCCGACCCCGACGCCGGTGCCGCCGATCACCGTGACGCCGCCGCTGGGCACGGGCGTCGCGTTCCGGGCGGAGGTGCCGCTCCTGGCGTCGCTGCCCGGGACGCTGCGCCGGGGCGATCTGGAGATGCTGGGCACCTATCATCGCCGCATGGGCGACCATGACGGCGACGTCGCGGACGGCCTCACCGCGCCCGGCCGGATCTGGGGCCGCGTGCTGGCTGATGACGGGCGCTTCCGTCAGCGGGGCGATGCGCGGCCGACGACCGACGGGCGGCTCTACGGCTTCCAGATCGGCGTGGACCTGTTCCGCTTCGGCTCGCGCGGCGGCCATCACGATGTGGGCATCTATGGCGGCTATACCGACGGCGATTTCAACGTCCGCGGGTTCGCCAGCGGCGTGGAGCGGCAGGCGGTCGGCGAGTTGAACACCAAGACGACCTATGCCGGCCTCTACTGGACCTACCTCGCCGACAGCGGCTTCTATGTCGATACAGTGGTCCAGCGCAGCTGGTACGACGGCACCGCCGACTCGACCAACGGCGGCCGCATCGGCATCGACGGGGACGGCATCCTTGCCTCGGTCGAAACGGGCTACGGCCTGGCGCTGTCAGGCAATTGGACGCTGGAGCCGCAGGCGCAGATCATCGCCCAGGGCAGCTCGCTCGACAATGTGAGCATCCCCAACGCGGTCGTGATTCAGGATCACGACGCGCAGATCACTGGCCGCCTCGGCCTGCGGGTCAAGGGTCGGTTCGAGTCGGGCGGCGGCGCGATCCAACCCTATCTGCGCGCCAATCTGTGGAAGGCGTTCGCGTCGCGCGACCGGACGCTGTTCCTGACGCCGGCGGCGGTGACAACGATCCGCACGCCCAACTCGGCGCTGTGGGGCGAGGCGGGCGCTGGCGTTACCTGGTCGCTGAGCCCCAGAATGGCCGTGTACGGCGAGGCCGACCATCGCTTCTCGCTTGATAGCGGGCGCGGCGTTCGGGGCAGCTCGACCGGCGGCTCGATCGGCCTGAAGTTCAGCTTGTAACGCAATAGGGGCGGCCCCGCCGACGGAGCCGCCCCTACCCGTCCGTCAGAACGCGGTCGCGTAGCCGGCCAGCGCGAGCGTCGATCCGTCCGCGACGTCCTTCATGACGCCGATCCGGAAGTTCGATCGCGCGGTTCCCCGCATGAAGCCGGCGGTCAGCTGCACCCGCCGCTTGGCGCTCGCCAGCTCGGCGCTCGTCGAGCGCACCGTCACCGCCTGCGCCGCGGCGTCGTAGCCCGACCCGAAAGTCAGCCGTGCCCGCCCGCTTTCGATCGTCAGTGGCTGGGCGACGCCCAAGCTCAACACGCCGCCCAGCGCCGGACCGTTCGCCTGGAAACCGACGCGCGTCCCCAGCATCGACGACGCGCCCGTCACGATCGAGGTCGGATCGATCCGCAGCCGCGTGACGCCGACCGAGCCGTAGCCCTCCAGCCGCCAGCCGCCGACCAGGCCGATATCGCCATGCAGCTCGACCATGCCCGTGCGCGCCCCGCGCCCGAGCGCCAGCGGCCCCGCGGACGCGATGCCCATCACGGACCCGCTCTCGTCGATCCAGGACGCGCGGGCCGACAGCCCGCCTCCCGCGAACGACAGCGTCGCCGCCCGTGCGCGCGATCCGCCAGCGCCGCCTTCGGCCAGCGTCACGCCGATCCGACCAAGGCGGGTGTCGTGATCGACCGAGACGCTGTCGCCCGCCTGGGGCGCGTAGGCGAGGATGCCGTCGGCGAACGGCGCAAGTCCCATGATGTCGTTCTGCAGCGATCTTTGCGCGTTCAGCCCCGCGCGAACGCCGGTACGGCCGAAGCGGTAGCCGACCTCGCCCGAAACGATCTCTTGATGCACCTCGTCCATGCCGGGTCCGGACCGTACGCCCGCATAGGCCACGCTCGCGCTGAACGGACCGATCGCGACGTCGCTCGCCCCGCCGGTCGCCATCTGGGCGACGCGCCCGCGCAGCCATGACGCACGGCCGGCGTCGGATCGGACGACCATGTCCGCCGCCGATCCGGTGAAGTCGCGGCCGTAGCGGTCGACCACGGTGACGTTTCCGATCGCGGTCTGGATCGACCCGGCGCCGATCGCCGACGGCACCGCCATCACCGCACCGCCGAGCGGGGCGGTCGCGATACCGTTCGAGATCGTCGGGTCGATCGGCGACAACGCCGCGCGCACGTCGATCAGCCCCGCGCCGAACATCGGATCAACGCCCGCCGCGCCGATGTCGCGCGCGGTCGCCAGGATCACCTGGCCCGCCTGCTTGCCGGTCAGCTGCGGCCATTTGCTAAGGATCGTGGCGGCCAGGCCGGACACCTGTGCGGCAGCCGCGCTGGTGCCTGAAAATGCGGAGATCGAGCCGTCGATGCGCGTCGTCACCTGAGTGCCCACCGCCGTGACCGATCGGTCCGCCATCGCGCCCGCCCTGTTCGAATAACCCGCCGGCGCGAACGCGCCGGTCGCCTGCGGATCGAGCGCGACGACGAACAGCCAGGCGTCGCGGTTGCCCGCGTTCACGTTGACCGCGTCGACCGGGTCGGTGCCCCCGCTGTTGCCCGCCGCGTTGACCAGCAGGCCGCCGACCGCGCCGTAGCCGCCGACGGCGTTGCGGAAGGCGACGTCGAAGCCCTGCGACGCGAGCGAACGGTTGACGATCTTGATCCCGGCCGTCGCGGCGTAGTTGAGCGCCTCGGCATCGTGCGAGAGCGTCTCGACGCCCCTGTCGCGGTCGTAGTCCGACGTCCGCAGGATCGCGATCCTCGCGTCGGGCGCGATCCCGACCGTGCCGTCGACGTCGCGTCGCGCCGCGATGATCGCGGCGACGGCGGTGCCGTGGTCCGACTGGTCGTCGCTCGGCCGGTCGCGCCTGCTCGCCACGCCGCTCCGGGTCTCCAGCCCGAAATCCTTTGACAGGTCGGAGATGCGGCCCTCGAACGCCGGAAGCGACGCGTTCACCCCGTCGTCGAGCACGCCGACGGTTACGCCCTGCCCTGTCCATCCCCTGTCCAAGGCATAGAGCGCATCGACGATGTCGCCCGCCGTGCCATTCCGCCGGAACTCGGCGGTATCGTTGATGGAGCGCACCGGCTGCACGGTCGTCGGCGTGGCGGCGGGCGCGGCAGGGGTCGCCGCGGACGTCGGCGCGGCCGGGGTTTGCGTCGCGGGCATCGGGATAGCGGGGGCCGGCGCGGCCGGCGCGGGAGCGACCGCCGGGGGCGTCACGGAGGCCGGAGCGGGCGTGGACGAGGACGAGCCGGTTTTCAGATCGCCGGACACAGGTGGGGCGACGACCACCGGAGGCGCAGCGGGAGCCTGCGAGCTGTTGGAGCCGACGCCCGCGCCACCCCCGCCGCACGCCCCTAATGCCGCGAGCGCGACGATGCTGACTGAAATCCTGAGATGCTGCATGAACCGCTCCACGACCTGTTGAGCGGCATCTACGTCCGAAAGAAGAACGTAGCTTTAAGTGCAGTTTTGAGCTTTGGTAATACTTGAATGAGCTAAACAGTTCTAGAGAGTTGAATAAGGTTACTGCTATGGTAACTTCAATTGTTAGTCGCGAAAGCGCTGGTGTCAGGAGTGAACAGCGTCGGACTCGCCGGGGATGTGCGATCCTTGTCGGCCCGAACGTCGCCGCTCTCGCAATCGTCGGACTGGGAAGGTGGCGGAGAGGGTGGGATTCGAACCCACGGTACCCGCAAGGGCACAACGGTTTTCGAGACCGTCCCGATCGACCACTCTGGCACCTCTCCGCAGAGGCTTCGGCTGCGCCCGCAAAGGCGGACCGGCTGGTCAAGCACGCGCTGTTACCGGCTAGCCCACGCGCGCGCAAGTACGGCCGCGCTTGTGCCCGGCCCCGCAACCACTAAATGACATCCATGCGATTTACCGACCTGCCCGATCCGGCCGCCCGGGCCGCCGTCTCCGCGCCGCCGATCGCGCATGCGCGCTTCTCGATCGGCGACGTCGTGCGTCACCGCGTGTTCGACTTTCGCGGCGTGATCTTCGACGTCGACCCGGTCTTCGCCAACTCGGACGAATGGTATGACGCGATTCCGGCGGCGATCCGGCCGTCCAAGGACCAGCCCTTCTACCATCTCCTCGCCGAGAACGCCGAGTCCAGCTATGTCGCCTATGTCAGCCAGCAGAACCTGCTCGTCGACGATAGCGACGAGCCGGTCGACCACCCCGCCATCTCCGGATTGTTCAAGGGATACGAGGACGGGCGCTATGCCTTGAAGCGCGAGCACCGCCACTAGGCGCGGAAGCGCCTCGCGCGGTTGACACGTTCGCCCCGCGTGGGTACCCGGCGCTTCCTTCCCGGTGGACGTCCGCGTCCGTCGGGTGTTCGATATTCAGGAAGACACCAACCCATGTTCGCGATCGTGCGCACGGGCGGCAAGCAATACCGCGTCGCCGCCGGAGACAAGATCGTCGTCGACAAGATCGACGGCGAGGCCGGCTCGTCCATCGAACTGGGCGACGTCCTGCTCGCGGGCGAGGGTTCCGAGCTGCGCTCGACCGACGGCGTGACCGTCGCCGCCGAGATCATCGCGCAGGCCAAGGGCGAGAAGGTCATCGTGTTCAAGAAGCGCCGGCGGCATAACTACCGCCGTCGCAACGGTCATCGCCAGCGCCACACGATTCTGCGGATCGTCGGCATCGGCGGCGAGCGGCAGGCGGTGGACGCCGCCGAGCCCGCGCAGGCTTAAGGGAGCTAGGGAACCATGGCACATAAGAAAGCAGGCGGTTCGTCGCGCAACGGTCGCGACTCCGCTGGTCGTCGTCTCGGCGTGAAGAAGTTCGGCGGGCAGGAATGCGTCGCGGGCAACATCATCGTGCGCCAGCGCGGCACCAAGTTCTACCCGGGCGCGAATGTCGGCATGGGCAAGGACCACACGCTGTTCGCTCTTGTCGATGGCCGCGTCGCGTTCGCCGAGGGCAAGCTCGGGCGCAAGTTCTGCTCGGTCCAGCTTCCGGCGATCGCGGCCGAATAACGGGCGGCCACGGGGTCGCCCACCAGGGCGACCCGGGTTCCGGCACATGGAACCAGACATCCAGGAAGGGAGTCGGGTCGCCCCGGCTCCCTTTTCCATCGCTCCCTTCCCCTTCGTCGTCGCGGGCGCGTCATTCGGACGTGCAAACGGCTTCGTGCGAGGAGGAGAGCCGACCATGTTCACCCTGACGCCGCGTCTCCTGCTCCGACCCGGTTGGCCGGAGGACGCGCCCGCCCTCGCCCGCGCGATCGGGCACGAGGAGGTCGTCACTCGTCTCGCGCGTGTGCCCTGGCCCTACGGCGAGGCGGATGCGCGGTCGTTCCTGTCCCGGCCGCGCGGCGCGGAAGAGCCGGTCTTTGTGATCGTGGAGCGCGGGTCGGAGCCGCGGATCGTCGGTGGCATCGGCATACATACGGGCGAGGGCGCGCACGAGTTCGGCTACTGGCTCACGCCGTCCGCATGGGGCTACGGTTATGCGACGGAGGCGGGCCGCGCGCTGATCGAACTCGCACGCCATGCGCTCCGGCTGCCCCGACTCCGCGCGACCGCGTTCGTCGGAAACGACGGATCGGCCCGGGTTCTGGCCAAGCTGGGCTTCCACGGCACAGGGCGGATCCTTCCCGTTGCCTCGATTGCGCTCAGGCGCCAGGTCGACGCGGTCGAGTGCGAGCTCGACCTGGCCGAGCCGCGGACCGGGCCGGTGCCGCTCGCCGCGTAGGGGCTGGTCGTCGCTGATTGCCTTTGACGTGCAAAGCGTCGAACAGCTCGGGAATGCCCGCGTCCACCTTCCCCGCCCGTCGCCGTAATTCGCCCGAGGAGTCGCGCGACGCCGCGCTCGACGCGGCGCGGGCGCTGCTGGTGGAAAACGGCCCGCAGGCGGTCACGTTGAAGGCGGTGGCTGGGCGGATCGGGCGCACCCATGCGACACTGCTCCATCATTTCGGCTCGGCCGAGGGCCTGCAAAAGGCGCTGATCGCGCGCATGGCGACTTCGATCACCGCCACCATCCGCGACGCGGTGCTCCGCTCGCGCGCCGAGGACCGAGGGCCGCGCGAGGTGGTCGACCTGACCTTCGACGCGTTCGGGCGCGGCGGCGCGGGCGCGTTGGCGAGCTGGATGATCCTGTCGGGGAACGAGGACGCGCTCGATCCGATCCTGACCGCGATCCACGATTTGGTCGACGAGCTCGCCGCTGACGAGCATGCGGAGGCGAAGCGGCCGATCCATGAGGACACGTTGCAGCTCGTCCTGCTCGCGCTCGGCGACGCGCTGCTGGGTGCCCCCATGGCGCGTGCGCTCGGGCTCCGGCGCGACGCGGCGAGGGACATCGCGTTCGGGGCGCTGGCTGTTGGTGAACCGGACGCGGCGGGCTAAAAGCGCGCCATGCATTTTCTAGATCAAGCCAAGATATACGTCAGCTCCGGCAGCGGCGGCCCGGGAGCCGTCAGCTTCCGACGCGAGAAGTACATCGAGTATGGCGGCCCCGACGGCGGCAACGGCGGCAAGGGCGGCGACATCGTGTTCGAGGCGGTCGCCGGCCTGAACACGCTGATCGATTTCCGCTATACCCAGCATTTCCGCGCGCCCCGCGGTTCGGGCGGCTCGGGGTCGAACCGGACCGGCGGCGGCGGCGACGATCTGGTGATCCGCGTGCCGCTCGGAACCCAGGTGCTGAGCGAGGACAAGGACGAGGTGCTGCTCGACTTCACAGAGGTCGGCCAGCGCGAGGTGCTGCTGCGCGGCGGCGATGGCGGGCGCGGCAATGCCAGCTACAAGTCGTCCACCAATCGCGCACCGCGCCAGCACGGCACGGGCTGGCCGAGCGAGGAAGCGTGGTTGTGGCTCCGCCTCAAGCTCCTCGCCGACGCCGGGCTGGTCGGGTTGCCCAACGCCGGCAAGTCGACCTTCATCAACGCGGTGACCAACGTGCAGGCAAAGGTCGGCGCCTACGCGTTCACCACCACCCGCCCCCAGCTCGGCGTCGTGCGCCACAAGGGTCAGGAGTTCGTCGTCGCCGACATTCCCGGCCTCATCGAGGGCGCGGCCGACGGCGCCGGCATCGGCGACCGGTTCCTCGGCCATATCGAGCGGTGCCGCGTCCTCCTCCATCTGGTCGACGCGCAGGACGCCGATGTGGCGACGAGCTACCGGATCGTGCGCGACGAGCTCGCCGCCTACGGCGCGGGGCTGGCCGACAAGCCGCAGGTGCTCGCGCTCAACAAGATCGACACGCTCGATGATGAACTGATCGAAGCGCTGGTGCGCGAGTTGCAGGATGCGAGCGGGGCGGAGGTGATTCCCATCTCGGCCGCCGCAGGCACCGGCCTCGACTGGGCGCTCGACCGGCTTCTGGAGGCGATCGGGCCGACGGCGGCGGTGATCGGCGCGGACGACGCCGACGCGGACGCGATCGAATGGTCGCCGGTGTGACGGGCCGGCGATCGCGCTTCTAGCGGTTCGCCAGGTCTGCTATGACACGATGATGGCGACGCGACCCGACTATGCGCTGCCGACCGCGGGAGAGTTTCTCGACATCGACTTCGGCGAGAGCAAGGCCGGGCCCGACAACGGCGTGATCCGCATGATGGCGGGCAACACGGCGGGTCATGCCCAAGCTCAAGGCGACGTCTATTCGGCGCTCCGGCTCCGCCGCTCCGGCTGCGCCCTGTCTAATTCCGACATGGCGGCGCGGACGAGCGACTATTCGATCCGCTATCTGGATGTAACTGTCTATGGCGGCCGGGGCGGCCCGGCGAACGACGATTTGAAGCCTTTCGACAATCCGCGTGTCGTCTTCGAGGTGTTGTCCGCAAGCACGGCGCGCACCGACCTGCGCGTCGAGCGGGAGGAGTATGAGGAGCTGCCCAGCGTCGATACGGTCGTCTTCGTCGACATCGCGGCGGAGCGGCTGCGGGCCGTGCAGCGCGCCGGCCCGAACGGCTGGAGCGAACTCATCCATCAGGAGCCCGCGACGCTCGCCCTGACCACGCTGAGGATCGAGCTGACGCACGAGGAGATCTTCGCCCGCGATTGACCATGGTCGGCGGGGCGGATCGCGGGCATCGGCCCGTTCGCAATGAACAGGAACCGACATCCGTGCTGATGGCCTTGACCGGCGCGACCGGCTTCGTCGGCGGGCGCACTCTCGATCTCCTGATCGACAAAGGCCATGCGGTGCGCGCGCTGACCCGGCGTCCCCAGCCGCCCAGGGAGCGCGTGACCTGGATCGAGGGAGCGCTGGACAAGCCGGGCCGGCTCGACGCGCTCGTCGCCGGAACGGCGGCGGTGCTCCACGTCGCGGGGGTGGTGAACGCGGCCGACCGCGCGGGCTTCGCCGCCGGCAACATCGCCGGGACGCGCGCGGTCGTCGAGGCGGCGGCTCGGGCGCATATCGCGCGCTTGATCCACGTCTCGTCGCTCGCGGCGCGCGAATCGGAACTCTCGAACTACGGATGGTCCAAGGCGGAAGCCGAGCGCGTGGTCGAAGCGTCCGGGCTCGACTGGACGATCGTCCGCCCGCCCGCCGTCTACGGCCCCGGCGATCTGGACATGCTGGACGTGTTCCGCATCGCCAGGTTCGGGCTGGCGGTGCTGCCGCCGCCCGGTCGGATGTCGGCTATCGCGGTCGACGACCTCGCGCGGCTGCTCGTCCTGCTCGCCGAGCGCGGCGGGCCGCGCGCCGTGTATGAAGCCGACGACGGCCGCACCTATTCGCATGTCGAGTTCGCGCGAGGCGTCGGGCGCGCGGTCGGGCGGCGCGTGCTGCCCCTGCCCCTTCCCGCCGCGCTGCTCCGGCTCGGCGCGCGGATCGACCGCCGGGTCCGGGGAAGCCGCGCGAAGCTCACACCCGATCGCGCAGCCTATCTGGCGCATCCCGACTGGACCGCCGATCCGGCCAGGCATCCACCACCCGAGCTATGGACGCCGCGGATCGACCTCGATCGCGGGCTCGCCGATACCGCGCGTTGGTACCGGGATCGCGGGCTGCTATAGCCGGTCGCACTCCCGCCGCATTCCCGGGCCAAGGACCGATCGCATGAACGACCGCAGCCAAGTCCTCGACACGATCGTCGCGCAAATCGAGCCGTTCAACAAGAAAAGCGTCGCCGTCACCGACGCGACGACCTTTCAGGGCGATCTCGAATGGGACAGCCTGACCGTGATGGACTTCGTGGCGGCGATCGAGGACGAGTTCGACATCGTCATCACCATGAACATGCAGGCCGAGATCGAGACGGTTGGCCAGCTCGTCGACGCGGTCGGGAAGCTCAAGGCATGAGCGAGACCGGGCTCCAGGCCGAAACGCTCGATCTCGATCCGCCCGCGGTGGCGCCGGCCAACGTCCCCGGGCGCGATCTGTTCTCCAAATTCGACCCGCTGCTCGCCGAGCGCGAGGCGCTGTTGACGTCGGGCGTGCGCGATCCGTTCGCGATCGTCATGGACGAGGTGCGATCGCCCACCGAAGCCGTCATCAGCGGCCGCGAGACGATCCTGCTGGGCACCTACAACTACATGGGCATGACGTTCGACGCCGACGTGATCGCGGCGGGCAAGCGCGCGCTGGACGAGTACGGGTCGGGCACCAACGGCAGCCGAATGCTCAACGGCACCTTCCGTGACCATGTGGACGCGGAGGAAGCGCTCAAGGAGTTCTACGGCGCGCGCCACGCCATGGTGTTCTCGACCGGGTACCAGGCCAATCTCGGGATCATCTCGACGATCGCGGGCAAGGGCGAATATATCATCCTCGACGCCGACAGCCACGCGTCGATTTATGACGGCTGCGCGCTCGGCAACGCGGAGGTGGTGCGATTCCGCCATAATTCGGTCGACGACCTCGACAAGCGCCTCGGCCGCCTGCCCAATGAGCCCGGCAAGCTCGTGGTGCTGGAGGGCGTCTATTCGATGCTCGGCGACATCGCGCCGCTGGCCGAGATGATCGCGGTCGCCAAAAAGCATGGCGCGATGGTGCTCGTCGACGAGGCGCACTCCATGGGCTTCTTCGGCCCGAACGGCCGCGGCGTGTACGAGGATGTCGGGCTGACGCTGGACCACGACGTCGATTTCGTGATCGGCACCTTTTCCAAGTCGGTCGGCACCGTCGGCGGCTTCTGCGTGTCGAACCACCCCAAGTTCGAGGTGATGCGCTTCGCCTGCCGACCCTATATCTTCACCGCTTCCCTGCCGCCCTCCGTCGTCGCCACCGCGGCGACCTCGATCCGCAAGCTGATGACCGCGCGGGACAAGCGTCGCCGGCTCTGGGCGAATGCCGGGCAAATGCATGACGGGCTGACCGCGCAGGGGTTCAAGCTGGGTACGGACAGCCCCGAGTCGGCGATCATCGCGGTGATCCTCGAGGATCAGGTCCAGGCGATCGCCATGTGGCAGATGCTCCTGGAGAACGGCGTCTACGTCAACATGGCGCGCCCGCCCGCGACGCCCGCGGGCACCTTCCTGCTGCGCTGCTCGCTCAGCGCGGAGCACCGGCCGGAGCAGCTGACGCAAGTTCTTTCGCTCTTCGAGCGCGCCGGGCGCGAGCTAGGCGTGATCGCCTGACGTTCACGCGCTTTTAACCAATCGCGGGCTGTAGTAGGTCCGTGGGAATGGACGGCGAAGCGGGGGAGTTCGCGCCTCTGAGGGGCGGTGCGCCATGGCGGACGATCACGCTGGTCGCGATGGCGATCCTGGGCGCTGTCACGCTCGCCGCACTGATCCTGACGGTCGGCGGCGCTAACCGTCAGCGGGACCGCGCGCTGGTGGCGCAGGGCCGCTCCTACGACGTGATGATCGTCGCGCGGACGCTGGCGGGCACCATCGCCCGCTCCGAAGCGTCGCTGGGCCGCTACGTCACCTCGGGCGACCGGTCGCTGGGGCAGCTGTATTTCGACCAATGGCGCTCGGCGGCGACGCAGATCGCGTATCTCGATCGGCTGACGACGGGCGATCCCGCGCAGCAGCGCCGCATCGACGCGCTCCGACGCGCCTACGGTGATCGCGGCGAGGAGCTGTCGTTGATCGCGCTGTCGACGCGCTACGCCAAGAACGCGCAAGCGCTGGCGCTATACTACAAGGCGCGCGACGCGTCGTCGCTGCGGCTGATCGACCGCTCGCTGGCCCGCATCATCCGCAGCGAGCGCACGGTCCTCGACCGGCGCACCCTGGCGGCGATGCGGCTCGTGGAACGGTCGACGGCGGCCGCCGTCGGGCTGGCCGTGTTCGGCGGCCTGCTGGTGCTCGGCGCGGTCCTGCTCGGCTGGTACACGGTGCAGACGCTCGGCGAGAGCGCGACCGCGCGCGCGCAGGCCGACGCCGCGGAGGCGCGCGCCGACGATCTCGCCGCCGCCGTGCAGGCGGCGACCGATGAACTCCGTGTACAGGAGGCCAAGCTCCGCCAGGTTCAAAAGATGGATGCGGTCGGGCAGCTGACGGGCGGCATCGCGCACGATTTCAACAATATGCTCGCCGTCGTGCTCGGCGGGCTGGAGCTCGCGCGCCGCAATCTGGGCAAGGAGTCCGCCGCCCGGCATCTCGACAGCGCGACCGAGGGAGCGGTGCGAGCCGCCGCGCTGACGCGCCAGTTGCTCGCCTTCTCGCGCGAGGAGGCGTTGAAGCCCGAGGCGGTCGAGCCGAGCGCGCTGGTGGCGGGCATGTCCGACCTGCTCGACCGGACGCTGGGCGACGCGGTGACGATCCGCGTACGCGACGAGGCAGCGGGCTGGCGCGTCCATGCCGACCGGGTGCAGCTGGAAAACGCGCTCCTGAACCTCGCCGTCAATGCGCGCGACGCAATGAACGGGCGCGGCGACCTGTCGATCGTCACCGGCGCCGTCACGCTCGCCCCGGGCCAGGTCGGCCAATGCGCGGACGGCGAATACGTCACCTTCGCCGTATCCGACAGCGGCTGCGGCATGGCTCCCGAGGTCGCCGAGCGCGTGTTCGAACCGTTCTTCACCACCAAGCCCGTCGGCAAGGGCACAGGTTTGGGCCTTAGTCAGATCTTCGGCTTCGTGCGGCAGCAGGACGGGGAAGTCGGCATCGACAGCGCGCCGGGCCGGGGCACCACCGTGACCCTCTACCTGCCGCGTCACCGCGGTGAACAGGCGGTCGTCGCGCCGATCGAACAGGCCCGTTCCGCCCGGGCCGCGCCCACGCCGCTCAAGGTGCTCGTCGTGGAGGACGATCCGCGCGTGCTCGCCGCGACGATGGGCGCGCTGGAGGAGCTCGGGCATGTCGGGATCGCCTGCGACGACCCGTTCCAAGCGCCGCGCCTAGTCCAAGACGAGTCCGGCATCGAACTCGTCATCTCCGACGTGCTCATGCCGCGCCAGACCGGGCCGGAGATGATCGCCGGGCTGACGGCGCGGTATCCGCATCTGGCGGTGCTGTTCGTGACCGGATTCGCGGGCGACGCGGGCGGCGCGGACGAGTTCGGCGGCCATCACGTGCTGCGCAAGCCCTTCACCCTTGTCGGCATGGAGCGCGCGATCGCTCTCGCCATGGCCGACCGTCCGGCCCATCCGGAGCAGATCGCGGCGGAGTAGGGATGCGCGGATCAGCGCCGCGGGCCGGCGAACGAAAGGCATGGCGCGCGCGCGCGCGCTCCGGTACCGCCGCCGCTCCCGCCATGGCCGAGCCCGCATGAAATCTATCGACCGCTACATGGCTCGGCTGATCGCGGTGCCGCTCTTCTCCACGCTCGTGATCGCGGCGATGCTACTGGTCCTGGACCGGATGCTCCGGCTGTTCGATTTCGTCGCGACGCAGGGCGGGCCCGTCAGCGTCGTTTGGCGGATGCTCGCCAACCTCCTGCCCGAATATCTGGGGCTCGGCATCCCGATCGGGCTGTTGCTGGGCGTCCTCCTGGCCTTTCGCCGGATCGCCACCACCTCCGAGCTCGACGTGCTGCGCGGCGTGGGCATGAGCTACGGGCGGCTGCTCCGCGTCCCCTACATGTACGCGGTCACGCTGGCGGCGGTGAACCTCGCCATCGTCGGCTATGTCCAGCCGATCGCGCGCTACTACTACGAAGGCCTGCGCTTCGAGCTGCGCACGGGCGCGCTCGGCGCGTCGATCAAGGTGGGCGAGTTCACCCATTTCGGCGATCGCATGACGCTGCGGATCGAGCAGAGCCGCGACAAGGGCCGCGAGCTGAGCGGCATTTTCGTCCATTACGACAATCCGAGCGGCATGAGCTACTCGGTGAGCGCCGGCGAGGGGCAGTTCCTCGCCACCGACGATCCCAACACGATCATCTTCCGACTGACCAACGGCACGCTCATCCAGAGCAGCCCCAAATTCCGCGCGCCCCGCGTCCTCACCTTCAGCGCGCATGACCTGCCGATCCCGCTGCCGCGCTCCGAACGGTTCCGCCTGCGCGGTGGCCGCAATCTGGAGTTCACGCTGCCCGAGCTGGCGCGTCTGGGCCAGACCGCCGCGTCGAGCCAGCAGCGCGCCTCCTCGCGCTCCGAATTCCATTTCCGCATCGTGGAGGTCGCGACCATGTTCCTGTTGCCGATGCTGGCGGTCGCGCTGGGCGTTCCACCCAAACGATCGACCTCGTCGCTCGGCGTGTTCCTGGCCGTCGTGCTCATCGTCACCTACCACAAGGTCAACGAATACGCCGCGTCGTTCGGCGAGCTCGGCCGGATCGATCCGCTGGTCGCGCTATGGGTTCCCTTCGCGTTGTTCGCGGGTCTCGTGATCTGGATGTTCCACACCGTCGCCTACGTGCCCGGCGGCCAGCCGATCGGCGCCCTGGAGCGGGTCTTCGCCAAGGCCGGCTCGGCGATCGCCCGGCGGCTGCCCGGCCGCGGGCGTCGCGAGGCGGCGGCGTGAGCCGGATCTTTCCGTCCGCCGTCGTCGCCCGGTACATGGCGCGGCTGTTCCTGGTGCGCACCTTCGGCATCACCTTCACGCTCGTGCTGATCCTCCAGGCGCTCGACCTGCTGAGCGAGACGGGCAATATCCTGGGCGTGCCCGGCAACGGCCAGGCGGAGGTGCTGCGCTACGTGTCGCTCCGCGCGCCGCAGATCGCCGCCTTCGCGCTGCCCTTCTCCGTGCTGCTGGGCACCATCCTCACGCTGATCACCATGAACCAGAACAGCGAGATCGTCGCGCTGAAGGCCTCGGGGCTGTCCGCGCATCAGGTGCTCGCCCCGCTGCTGATCGCCAGCCTGGGCGTCGCGGCGTTCTCCTTCGCCTTCAACGAACGCGTCGTGTCGCGCGCGACCGCGACGCTGGAGGCGTGGAAGCGCGTCGACTACCGCGCGCTGCCGATCGACCGGGGCGACCGCACCAACGTCTGGGTGCGCGAGGGCGACGACTTGATCGAGGTGACGCGCATCACCGGCCGCGGCGACGCCGCGCGGCTGACCGGCATCGTCGTCTACGACCGCGAGGGCGGCTCGCTCCGCTCGACGGTCAGCGCCCCTAGCGGCGCGCGCGATGGCGACGGCTGGCGGGTGGGCGATGCGCAACGCTTCGACGTCGCGACCGGGGCGCTCACCCGCCTGGGATCGGTGGTGGTCGCGCGCGGCGTGCGGCCCGACCAGTTCACGCTCGCCACCGTCAACGCCGACGGCCTGCCCTTCGGCCAGCTCCGCTCGGCGATCCGCGACCTGCGCGACGCGGGCCGCCCGACCCAGGCGCTCGAGAGCGCGCTGTGGCACAAACTGTCGGGCCCGCTGTCGTCGGTGCTGATGCCGCTGCTCGGCGCGGTGGCGGCGTTCGGGATAGCGCGATCGGGCAAGCTGTTCATCCGCGCGGTGATCGGCATGGCGCTGGGCTTCGGCTATTTCGTCGCCGACAGCTTTGCGCTGGCGATGGGCAACCTGGGCGCCTACCCGCCCTTTCTCGCGGCCTGGGCCCCGTTCCTGCTGTTCTTCCTGATCGGCGAGGCGGTGCTGATCCGCACCGAGGAGTAGCGGATCAGCGCGGCGCGAACGTGCTGCGCACCAGTCGCCCGAGCAGGCCGGGCAGCCCGGCATAGCTCGCCTTGTGATAGGGCGAGTGCGTGTCGACCACGGCCGAAATGCGGCGGTGCGCCTCGCCCAGCGCATGATAGGGCAGCCCCGGCAAAAGATGGTGGAGCGCGTGATAGCGCAAGCCGACGGGCGCCCAGAGCGCGGGCAGCAACGTCGGCGGCGGCACGTTGACCGAGTCGAGATACTGCGCGGTGACCGACATCGCCTCGCCCTCGTTCTCCCACAGATGCGCCACCAGCGTGCGGACCTGGTTGATCACGGTCACCGCGGACACGACGCCCAGGAAGATCGCGAAGAAGCGAAACGGCACGAAGCCTGTCGTCACGGCGGTCAGCACCGTGATCGCCCAGACGCTCGTCGCGATCTCGATCCGGGTCCACTCCGCCTTGGCGTCGCCCTCGGGGGCGCGGCGGCGGAACTGGGGATTGATCGCCAGCGCCGACAGCCGCTCGACCACGAAGCGGCGCAGGCCGGGCACCGCGAACGATACGGGCGTCAGCACGGCGTAACGGATCAGCAGCCCGATCGGCGCGAGCGCGGCGACGAGGACGAACAGCGGCACCGTCCAGGGCTTCATCAACGCGAGCGGCAGGTACTCGGGATCGTCGATCGTACCGTAGCGGGTCTTGGCGTGGTGCAGGTTGTGAACGCCCTCGTACATGAAGGACGGCACCATCAGCGGCACGCCGACCACCAGGTTCCAGCCGTTCCGGAAGCCGGGCAACGCCGCGCGCTTCGCATGGCTGATCTCGTGGATGAAGCTGCCCGCGCGATAGAGCGCCAGCACCGCCACCAAGCCCGCGACGATCGCCCCGCCGGTAGACGGTATCAGCATGGCCGCCGCGAGCGCGCCGTAGCCCACCGCGACGGAGGCGACGAGGTCGCACCAATAGATCGCCGGACGCGGCGCGCCCAGGTCGCGCGTCAGCTCGGCCGCCGTCCGCAGCAGCGCCTTGTCATCGGCGATGCGCTCGGCTTGCGCGCGCGTGCCCGCGCCGACGAACGACGACACGGCGCGGGGCGGAAACGAGGCGGTGCTGGTCATGACGCGTTGCATTGCCGTGACATAGTGGCGTCTTCATGGCGTTTACAGGGGGCCGCGGCCGCGCTTGCCCTGCCGCCGCACGCGGCTAAGGCTTGGTGGCTCCGCTGCTCAGGACGATCGATGCCGACCGAGATCACGATCCGCCCCGTCCTGAACGCGCGCGACCGCCACGCCTTTGTCGACCTGCCGTTTCGTCTGTACCGCGACGACCCGAACTGGGTCCCGCCGCTGAAGCGCGAGGCGCTGGGGCTGATCACGCCCGCCAAGAATGGCTGGTTCACCCATGCGCAGGCGCAGCTGTTCCTGGCCGAACGGCGGGGCGCGGTGGTCGGCCGCGTCTCCGCGCACATCGACACGCTCGCGCAGACCATGCCCGCCGACCGCGGCTTCGGCCCGGGGGTCGGGCAATGGGGCCTGTTTGACGCGGAGGACGCCGCCGTCGCCGCTCGGCTGATCGTCGCGGCGGAAGGATGGCTGCGCGGCCGGGGCATGACCCGCGCGCTCGGGCCGATCAGCATGTCCGTGTGGGAGGAGCCGGGACTGTTGGTCGAAGGATACGACCACCCCCCGACCGTGATGATGGGACACGCCAAACCCGAATATCGCGGCTGGATCGAAGGCGCGGGCTATCATGCCGTGAAACGGCTCTTCACCTACGATCTGGACATCACCCACCCGTTCCCCCCGCTCGTCCGGCGCATCGTCGCGTCCGGCGAGAAGAACCCGCGCATCCGCATCCGCACCGTGGACAAGTCGCGCTTCGACGAAGAAGCGGCGCTGATCCTGGGCATCCTCAACGACGCCTGGTCGGACAATTGGGGCTTCGTGCCGCTGACCCCGCCCGAGATCGCCGATGTCGGCGTCAAGCTGAAGCCGATCGTGTACGAGGATCTGATCCGCATCGCCGAGCTCGACGGACGCCCGGTCGCGTTCATGATCACGCTGCCCGACCTGAACGAGGCGCTCAAACCGCTCGGCGGATCGCTGTTCCCGTTCGGGTGGGCCAAGCTCCTGCGCTGGCTGCATCGCCCACGGGTCCGGACGGTCCGCGTACCGCTGATGGGCGTGCTCAAGGAGCTGCAGGCGTCGCGGCTGGCGAGCCAGCTCGCCTTCATGCTGATCGAGTCGATCCGCCAGGCGTCGGTCGCGAACTACGGCGCGAGTCGCGCGGAGATCGGCTGGATCCTCGACGACAACCAGGGAATGCGCTCGATCGCCGACGCGATCGAGTGCCGCGTCAACAAGGTATACGACATCTACGCCCGCGACCTCTGACGGCCGCGCGAGGTGTCAGCGCAGTCGCACCCAGGTGGGCGCGTGATCGCTCGCCTTTTCGCGGCCCCGGTGACCCTTGTCGACGCCCGCCCCGAGCATCCGGTCGGCGATCGCGGGGCTCAGCAGCAGGTGATCGATCCGGAACCCCGCGTCGCGAGCCCACGCGCCCGCCTGATAGTCCCAGAACGTCCACACGCCCCCTTTCGGCGCGCGCGTCCGGAGCGCGTCGGTCCAGCCTTGCGCCAGTAGCCGGCGATAGGCGGCGCGGCTTTCGGGCTGCATCAGCGCGTCCTCCGCCATCGCCGCGACCGAGTAGCTGTCGTCGTCGTTGGCGATGACGTTGTAGTCGCCCGCAAGCACCGCCGCCGACTCCGACGCGAGCAGCGTCGCGGCGTGCGCATGGAGGCGCTCCATCCAGCGCAGCTTGTAGTCGAACTTGGGTCCGGGCCGGGGATTGCCGTTGGGCAGGTAGATCGACGCGACCACGAGACCATCGACGTCGGCCTCCAGGTAACGGCTCTGATCGTCCTCCGGCTCGCCGTCCAGCCCGCGCCGGCGGAGCACCGGGTCGCCCCCCCGCGCCAGCACCGCGACGCCGTTGAAGCCCTTCTGTCCATGCCATAGCCCGCCATACCCCGCGGCGCGGATCTCGGTTTCCGGAAAGGTCTCGTCGGTGGTCTTGAGCTCCTGGAGGCAGACCACGTCGGGCCGCTCCTCGGTCAGATACTCGATCAGGCGCGGCAGCCGCGCCTTGATGCCGTTGACGTTGTAGGTGACGATCTTCACGTCAGATCGAAAAGCTCGACCCGCATCCGCAGCCGCTGGCAGCGACCGGGTTCTCGACGCGGAACGCCGCGCCGCCGAGCGACTCGACATACGTCACCTGCGCGCCGCGGACGAGGTCCAGGCTGACGCTATCCACCACCAGTCGACCGCCATCCGTCTCCGCTACGGCATCGTCCGCGTCGGCCGCGTCCGCGAAGCCGAAACGGTACTGGAAGCCCGAGCAGCCGCCGCCGTTGACCGAGAGCCGCAGGATCGCGGGCCGTCCCTGCTTGGCCGCGATCGTCGCAACCCGCTGAGCGGCGGAGGGCGATAGCGAGATGTCGGATGAGGGCGTGATCATGCTCGCGAGATAGGCGCGCGCCCCGCCTGGGGCAACGAGCAGCCCGGCCCGGGGCCGCTCAATCGAGCGACGGCGGCACGTCCGCGGAGATCGGCCCGACATGGACCGAGCGGTCCTGCGCGGCGAGCAGGTGGTTGGCGCTCGTCAGGAACGGCACGGGATTGACCGCGCGGCCGTCCATGCGGACCTCGTAATGCAGGTGGCTGCCCGTCGAGCGGCCGGTCGAGCCCATCAGCCCGATCATCTGCCCCCGCTTCACCCGCGCGCCCGCGGTGACGAGCAGGCGCGACAGGTGGCCGTAGCGCGTCGCGATGCCCTTGCCGTGGTCGATCTCGACCAGGTTGCCGTACCCGCCGCGGCGGTCCGACTCGGCGATGGTGCCGTCGGCGGTGGCGTAGATGGGCGTGCCGAGCGGCCCGCGGATGTCGACGCCCGCATGCATCGCCGCCGTGCCGCGGAACGGGTCGGAACGGATGCCGAAATTGCTGGTGTATTCCATCTTCGCGACCGGCTGGACCGAAGGGATGGCGATCTGGCCGATGCCGCCCGATCCCTGACCGCCGTCGAGCTTCTTCCAGGCAGTGAACAGCGACCGGAAGCTTCCGTCCGAGCCGAGCGCGGACGACGCCTCGACGCTGTTCACGGGGATCAGCGGACCGCCGGTCTGCGCCGCGGCGACCGGGGCCTTCTCGACGGGCTCCGCGGCGATCGCCTGGCCGGCAACGGCGGCGGTGAGCCCGACGGCCGCGCAGACGCGCCCCAAGGACATTTTCTTGTTCATCAAACCCCGGCAGCTTTCGCTCGCCGACCTCTCGCCTGGACGGGAGATCGGCCCCCAAAACACCATCGTGATACGCAGCCCCACCGCGCCTCAAGACAATCAGGGGTGTGTCCGAAAGCGGTTAACAACAGCAATAGCGCGCGTGCCGAACCGGGGCGGACCGCCGCTCGGCCGCGCCGAACCGTTGAACAAAAGAATGGTTCCTGCCTTCGATCAAGATTCGTCCTATCGAACCGGACGCCCGTCGGTGGCGTCCCCGCCCCCCTTGGCGGCGGCCAGGACGGCCTGCGCGTGGCCGGGCACCTTCACCTTGCGCCATTCCTGGACCAGCAGGCCTTGCGCGTCGAACAGGAACGTCGCCCGCTCGACGCCCATGTATTTGCGTCCGTACATCGACTTTTCGGCCCACACGCCGAACGCGTGCGCCGCCGCGCCGCTCTCGTCGCTGAGCAGCCGGACGCGCAGGTCGTACTTGGCGGCGAACTTGTCGTGGCTGGCGACGTCGTCCTTGGACAATCCGACCAGCTGGACGCCCGCCGCCTCGAATTCGGGGGCCAGCGCGGTGAAGTCCTGCGCCTCGCGCGTGCAGCCCGACGTGTCGTCCTTGGGATAGAAATACACAGCCGCCCAACCGCCTACGAGCGAGCGGAGCGGCACGGCCCCGTTCGCGTCGGTCACGGTCACGTCGGGGATCGGATCGCCCTTGTTCATGCGTCGGTTCCTACTCGGGTCCAGAAATCGGCGACGTCATGGCGGGTGCGCTCGAACTCGGCAAGAACGGCCTCCCAATCGGGCGAGCGGAGCGCGCGCGCGATCAGCTCCCGGGTGCTCTCGGCCGGTGCCTGAGCGTCCGGCGCGAGCAGGCGCACGGCGACCAGCAGGCGCGTGAGCAGGTCGTGGGCCCGCGCCATCCCGGCGGGGATCAACCCCCGTGCGGCCAGGAGCCCGATCGCCCGGCCGAGATGCGGGTCGAATCCGGTCCGCTCCGTCAACTGCACGACATGCACCGCGAACTCCAGATCGACGAGACCGCCCTCCAGCAGCTTGGCGTCGAGCGGCCCGTTCGCTGGCTTGTGCGCGCGCAGTTCCGCCCGCATCGCCTTCGCGTCCGCACGGACGTCGCGGACCGGACGCGCGCCCGCCAGCACCCGGGCGATCACCGCCTCCACCGCCGCGCGCGCCGCCGCCGATCCGTGCACGACGCGCGCGCGGGTCAGCGCCATGTGCTCCCACGTCCACGCCTCCTCGCGCTGGTACCGCGCGAAGCTGTCGACCGACACCGCGAGCGGCCCCTTGTCCCCCGACGGCCTGAGCCGCGTGTCCACCGGATAGAGCGGCCCGGCGGCGGTCGCCACCGACAGCGCGCCCGTCACCCGCTGCGCCAGCCGGTTGAAATACAAGGTCGCGCCGAGCGGCCGGCCCCCATCCGATTCGGCGTGGAAATCGCCGGTGAACAGGTGGATCAGGTCCAGGTCGGACGCATGGGTCAGCAGCCCGCCCCCCATCCGCCCCAGCGCGAGCACCACCAGTTCGCCGCCGGGCACCCGGCCGTGGACCCGCTCGAATTCCGCGGCCGTCCGCGCCGCCAGCGTCGTGATCGCCGCCTCCGCGACGCGGGCATAGCCTTCGCCGACCGCCAGCGGATCGGCCACGCCCGCCACGATCTGCGCGCCCAGCGCGAACCGCGCTTCGCCCACCACCGCGCGGACATGGTCTAGCCCCGCCTGGTAGTCGCCCGCCGCATCCCCCGCCATCGCCCGCGCGAGCTCCGCGACCGACCCGACCGGCTCGAGCGCGCTGGCGTCGACCAGGCCGTCGAGCAATGCGGGCCGCCGCGCCAGATCGTCCGCGAGCGGGGCGGCGTGGCTC
>CAXTFF010000001.1:6970-9752 GCA_964243325.1 uncultured Sphingomonas sp. | reverse complement strand
ACGCCGACGAGCAGGTCGGCGAGCCCCGGCCTCGCCTGCAACAGCCGCAGCAGGTTGACGGCGCTGGGCGCCCGTTCGAGCAGCCGGTCGAGCCTCAGCAACGCGGCCTTGCGGTCCGGCGCGCGGCCGAGCGCGGCGAGCAGGCCGGGCAGCACGGCCTCCAGCGCTTCCTGCGCGGCGGGACTGCGGAGCGCGTGATAGCGTCCCGCCCGCCATTCTGCGACGCGCTCGCCGGCCTCGCGCGCGTCGTCGAACCCGACCGCCGCCAGCGCCGGGCCGAGCGCCGCCGGGTCGCGCGGCAGGCCCGGCGGCCTTCGATCCTCGATCGCGTCGTAGATCGCGCCGACCCGGGCGACCGGCTCGGCCAGCAGTTCGAGCAACGCGCCCCCGTCGCTCAGGCCGTGAAGCCGCGCGACCCGGTCCAGCGCCTCCCCCGTCGGCAACGCATGCGTCTGCCGGTCGTCGAGCATCTGGACGCGGTGCTCGATCGTCCGGAGCAGTTCGTACGCCCGCGTCAGTTCGCCCGCCTCGCCCGCGTCGATCCGCCCCGCCTCCGCCAGCCGCGCGAGCGCATGGCGCGTCGCCGGCGCGCGTAGGGCAGGCTCGCGGCCGCCATGGATCAGCTGGTGGACCTGCGCGAAGAACTCGATCTCGCGGATGCCGCCGCGCCCGCGCTTCAGGTCGTATCCCGGGCCGAACGCCTGACATTGCGCATGGTGGTCCCGGATACGCCGCGTGATCCCCCGTATCTCGCCGATCGCGCCGAAATCGAGCGAGCGCCGCCATATGAACGGCTGGATCGTCCGCACGAACCGTTCGCCCAAGCGTCGGTCGCCCGCCGCGGCGCGCGCCTTGATGAAGGCCGCGCGCTCCCACGGCAACGCCAGCGATTCGTAATAGCCGATCGCCGCGTCGACCGGCAGCGCGATCGGGGTCACCTCGGGCGAGGGCCGCAGCCTGAGATCGACGCGCAGCACATACCCGTCGCGGTCGCGCGTCTGGAGCAGCTCGACCACCCGCCGCGCGATCCGCACCGCCGCCTCGCCCGGCTCCTCGCGGGCGCGGCGCGGGAGCGTGTCCGGATCGAACAAGAGCACCGGATCGATGTCGGACGAATAGTTGAGCTCACCCGACCCCTGCTTGCCGAGCGCGATCGCGACGAAGCCGACCGGCTCGGCTCCCGGCGTCCGCTCGGCGATCGCGGTCCGGATCGCCAGATCGAGCGCATGGTCGGCGAAATCAGTCAGCGCGGCGGTGACGGCGGTCAGGTCGTACGCCCCGGACAGGTCGGCGAGGGCGACCAGCAGCGACAGCCTGCGACGCGCGAGGCGCAGTCGCCGCGCCGCGGGCGCATCCTGATCGGCCTCGGCGAAGATCGGCACCGTCCCGCCGGCGATCACGTGGTCGACGGTCGCGGAATCGCGTTCGATCAGGTCGGCCAGGAAGGGCGAACAGGCCCGCGCGCGCGCGACCGCCCCTTCGATGTCCGCGCCACGAGACGCGTTCCTGATGGATGCGAAACGCGAATATTCATCCGGATCAGGATATTCGCGGATACGATCCGCGTCGCGCGTCGTTCCTAGACGCATGATGAGCATCGCATCCGGATACGACGAGCGCGGCGGGGGCGGCTACACCGTCCGCCGTCCGCTCGTGACCGACGCGATCGGCGGCGCGTTGTTGCGGACCTATGCGCAGATCGCGACGCTGCCCGAGGACATGTGCCGCTGCCTCGGTCGCCTCGACAGGACGACCCGCTAGCGTCGTTGACGCCCGCACGCGCCCCGGTCCGCGTCACCGCTGCCTGCTGAGTTCATCCACCTCGCCCATGATCGTGTCGAGCGCGGTCTTGTTCACGTCCTGCTCGTGATCGCGCCGCGACGGCAACGCGCCGCCGGACATCAGCGCCTCCAACGCCACGCGGCCGCGCGCCACCCGGCTCTTGATCGTGCCGACCGCGACCTGACAGATATCGGCCGCCTCCTCGTAGGCGAAGCCGCCCGCGCCGACCAGGATCAGCGCCTCGCGTTGCGGCTGCGGCAGGTGCATCAGCGCGCGCTGCATGTCGCCCAGCTCCACGTGCCGGTCCTGGCTGGCGGGCGCGGCAAGGATGCGGTCGGCGACCAGGTCGTCCCACTCGCCCTTGAAGCGCGCGCGGCGCATCTGCGACAGGTAAAGGTTGCGCAGGATGATGAATGTCCAGGCGCGCATGTTGGTGCCAGCCTGAAAGCGCTTGCGCGCCGCCCAGGCCTTGAGCAGCGTCTCCTGAACCAGATCGTCGGCCAGGTCGCGGCTGCCCGACAACGATCGCCCGAACGCGCGCAGGTGCGGGATAACCTGCGCCAGCTGCGTCTTGAATTCGGGGTCCGACAGCGAGACGTGCTCGACCGGCTCGGGCGCGGGATGGTCATCGCGCGCGACAGCGTCCGTCATGTAGATCCGATCATCCCCGAACGGGCCGAAGCGCCCGGCCCGTCCATCAGATAGGCGGAGCTCCCGGCGATTGCCAGCGACGGGCGGGAAAAGCCGTTCAGGCCAGGATGATGTAGGCGAAGATCGCGATGACGAGCACCAGCGACACGGGCAATATCACGCGCGTCATGTGCGGCGTCGCGCCGCCGCGCGCGCGGTCGGTGCTGATGTGGATCGGTTCTTCTTTGTCGGCCATGATGCTCTTAACCTTCAGTTGCCTGTTTGGGTCCGCCGGACGATCATCCGGCCGGCGCGGGCACCGTGGACTGGTCGAAGAACAGCGCCTGGCTGATCGCCGCCTTGACTGTGG
>CAXTFF010000001.1:3989-6960 GCA_964243325.1 uncultured Sphingomonas sp. | reverse complement strand
ATGCCGTATCAACCCCCACCAGTCCTTTTGGCTCCGTACACGTGTCACCGATTTACGCTACCGGCACGTTACGCGATCGGCACGGTGCCCTGGTTGAAGAACAGCGCCTGGCTGATCGCCGCCTTGACTGTGGAGCGCTGGAACGGCTTGGTGATCAGGAAGGTCGGCTCGGGCCGCTCGCCCGTCAGCAGCCGCTCGGGGAACGCGGTGATGAAGATCACGGGCACCTGCAGCTCGGCCAGGATGTCCTTGACCGCGTCGATGCCCGAGCTGTCGTCGGCCAGCTGGATGTCGGCGAGCACCAGCCCCGGCCGGTCGTCCATCGCCAGCGCCACCGCCTCGTCGCGCGTGACCGCGACGCCCGTGACCTCGTGGCCCAGGTCGCGCACGATGGTCTCGATATCCATGGCGATCATCGGCTCGTCCTCGATGATGAGGACGCGCGCGCGCGTCTGCTGCTCGATCTCGGCCAGCGCCTCGGCGACCAGCGCGTCCACCTCGGCCGTGTCGACCTCGATCAGATAGCCCGCATCCTCGGGCGTGAAGCCCTCCATCGCGGTCAGCAGCAGCGCCTGGCGCGACAGCGGCGTCATGGTGGCCAGGCGCGCGCGCGTCACCGCCTCCGCGCCCTCCCCGGCCTCCGCATGACCTTCGACCTCGTCGTAGTTGGCCGAGTTCCAGATCCCCTGGAACATCCGGTACAGGCCCAGCCGCGGATCGACCTCGCGCGGGAACCCGTCTGGCGCCGCGACGATCGCCTCCAGCGTCGCGCGGACATACTTGTCGCCCTGCATCTGGCTGCCCGTGAGGGCGCGGGCGTAGCGTCGAAGAAAGGGCAGGTGCGGTGCGAGTTGCTGTCCGAGCGACATGAGGTGACTTGGCTCCCTGAAACTGTGCGCTTCCCTGAACCGGCGCGCCGCGCGTTGCAACGCCCCATGCGCCGCGCGACGTCATTCGCGAAGGTTCGGGATTTTTGCGTCGGGTGCGGAACTCACGATCTTATCTTTTGTTTCACGCACATGGCTCCGCGCTTCGAGGGAAGACGGCAGGGCGATGTCGCATGCGCCTGTGACGACGTGAATTTGTCTTGCCGTGCAGGGGGTTAAGCGTTGAATCCGGAAAAACAGGCGCCCGCCAAGAAGCCCGCCGCCAGGCCCGCGGCTCCGGGCGCGCGGGACCGCGAGATGGGCGACGCGCTCCGGTCCGTGTATGACAAGGCCGTGCAGGAATCGGTGCCCGACGAGATGCTGGACCTCCTGAGCAAGCTCGATTAGCCGCGTCCATGTCCACCGCCTTGCACGGTGATCGCGGCGTCGCCTCGCCCCTGAGCGCGTTGTCGCGACTGCCGACCGGGGCCAAGCTCTTCCTGATCCTGTCGGCGGCGCTGCTGCCGCTCGCGCTGATCGCGATCGTCGCCACCCTCCAGACCAGCCGCGTCGCCGACACCGAGGCGCGCGCGCGCCTGCGCGTCGCCGCGACGGAAAGCGCGCGGTCGATCGCGATCGAACTGATCGGCGACATGAACGCGCTCCGCTCCGCGCTCGGCGCGCTCGGGCGGACCGGGGCCGATCCGGCGTCGTGCGCCCGCGTCGAAGGCGTGTTCGCGCAACAGGTCGAACTCGGCACCCGCTTCGTGATCCTCGACCGCGGCGGCCGCGCGGTGTGCGGTCGCCCGTTCCGGCCCGCGCCACTGACCGCCGACGCGGGCGCGGGCGTCGTCGGGGCGATCGCGCCCGGGCAGGGGCTGGTCCTGTCGGTCGCCGACCCGAACGGCCTGACCGCCCGCGCCTTCTTCTCGCGCGCCTTTCTCGCACGGATCGGCGCGCCCAGCAGCCAGGCGGTCGTCTACTCGCAATCGCTGATGCTGGAGCAGGACGCGCTCGAGCTGGCGGCCATCGCGGGCGCGGGTCCGCTCGACCGGATGGAGACGATGCGCACCCCGCTCGGGCTCGCCGACCTGTCGCTCCGCACCAGCATCCGCGCCGCGCCGATCACCTCGTCCTTCATCGTCGCCATGCTGCTGCCTTTGCTGATGTGGGCCGCCGCCGCCGGGATCGGCTGGTTCGTCGTCGACCATTTGCTGATCGCCCCCTTGCGCCGCCTACGCACCAGCGTCGCCACCTACCGGCCCGGCCAAGTGATCGACGGAGGGACGAGCACGCTGCCCGCACAGGAGATCCGCGAGCTCGGCGAGACCTTCGGCGCGATCACCCGCACGGTGGCCGAGCATGAAGCGGGCTTGGCCGAGGGACTGGTCCGCCAGACCAAGCTGACGCGCGAGGTCCATCACCGCGTCAAGAACAACCTCCAGGTCATCTCCAGCCTCATCAATTTCCACGCCCGCGGCGCGCCCACGCCCGAGGCGATCGCCGCCTACGCCTCCATCCAGCGCCGGGTGGACGCGCTCGCGGTCGTACACCGCAACCATTTCGCCGAGATGGAGGACAATCGCGGGCTGGGTATGCGCTCGGTGCTCGGCGAGCTCGCCTCCAACATCCGCGCCACCGCGCCGGAAGGCGCGTCGAGCCTGGGGATCACGCTCGACATCGACAATTATCTCGTGACCCAGGACGTGGCGGTCGCGGTCGCGTTCATCGTGACCGAGCTGATCGAGCTGGCCATGAGCGTCGATCCCGCCGCCTCGATCCGCGTCGCGCTCAAGGCGTCGGACACGGACGGCCGCGCGCGACTGCGGATCGGGTCGCGCGCGCTGGTCGAGGGGGACGTCTTGCGCGGCCTGACCAAGACCCGCTACGGCCGGGTGATGGAGGGCCTCTCGCGCCAGTTGCGCGGGCAGCTGCACCATGATCCGTCGGCCGGGACTTACGAGATCACCGTCGCCGTGATCGGGCGCGATTAATTTCTCGCGGGCACGTTTTTTTCCGGGAACCCTCGTTCGGTCGCGTCGTTTCAACCTCCGAGCAGCGACTTTATGCCCCCCCGCTCTCGCTGCTCAACTGATAGGCCCGGA
>CAXTFF010000001.1:0-3979 GCA_964243325.1 uncultured Sphingomonas sp. | reverse complement strand
CTTTCTCCCCCCCCGCCCTCGCCGTCCAACCCGCCCGCCCGCCCCCCCCCCCCCCCCCCCCCCCCCCCCCCCGGTGGCGCTTCCGGGCCTTTTGACCGTAGTGGTTTCCGTCATTTTCGGTCCGACGTCGTTGAGGCACCTGCGGGTGCCTTTGTCATGTCTGGGATCGGAACGATCGTCGCATCGGATCATTTCGTCCAGACGGCGATGACGCCCGAGTTCTTGGAGATATCATATGCGTAAGTTGCTCGGTTCGGCGCTGATCGCCGGCATGATGCTGATGTCCGCGTGCAACACCGTCGAGGGCGCGGGCAAGGACATAAAGTCCGCCGGCAAGGCGGTCGAGAAGACCGTCGACTGACCCGTCACTCAGGGCTCGGCCTGTCGATCGCCATGTCGGTCGCGGCCGAGCCCTTCGCCCTGCGTCGCTCGGTGATCCAGATCCCGACCAACGCCAGTTCGTATAGGACGCACAGCGGTATCGCGAGCAGCAGCTGCGACCCCACGTCGGGCGGGGTCAGAACCGCCGCGATCGCGAACGCGCCCACGATCGCGTAGCGCCGCGCGCCGACCAGCTGCTTGCGGGTCACCACGCCGGCCCGCTCCAGGAACATCAGCAGCACGGGCAGCAGGAACGCGATCCCGAACCCGAACAAGAACTGCATGATGAACGACAGGTAATATCCGATCGCGGGCAAGGCCTCGCGCTTCACTCCGCCGACTTCCCCGTCGAAGCCGAGCAGGAAGTGGAGCGCGGTCGGGATGGCTACATAGTACGCCATCGCCGCGCCCATCCCGAACAGCACGGGCGTCGCGAACAGGAACGGCAGCACGGCGCGCCGTTCCTTGCGGTAAAGCCCGGGCGCGATGAACTGCCACATCTGGCTGGCGACGATCGGGAACGACACCATCGACGCCGCGAAGAACGCGACCTTGATCTCGACGAAGAAGGCTTCGAACACCTGGGTGTAGATCACCGTCTTCTGCCCCGCTTCCAGCAGCGGCTGCAGCAGGAACCCGAAGATCGGCCGCGCGAAATACAGGCACGCCGCAAACGCGACGGCCACGGCGACCAGGCAATAAAGCAGCCGCCGCCGGAGCTCCAGCATATGGTCCATCAGCGGCGCGCGGCTCTCGTCGATGTCGCTCACGAAGTCACCCCGTCGCCGCGTGGCGGGAACGCCTCGCCCGGCGAGGGTCGGATCGTCGGTTGCTCGACGTGAACCGGCTCGGCGACCGCGTCGGCCGCGCGGGCGGTACCGGCGTGGTCATCGCCCACCGGCACCGGATCAACCGGCGCCACGATCGCCTGCCGCTCGGCGTCCGTGTCGACCACCGGCACCGAGCCCTCGCCCGCCGCATGCTCGCGCATGATCCGCTCGTTCTCGGACGCCCAGCGCTTCTCCATCTCCTCCAGCTCCGCTTCGCGCACCATCGTGTCGAAACCCGATCGGAACTGCCTGGCTACGCCGCGCATCCGCCCGACCCAGTACCCGACCACGCGCATCGCCTTGGGCAGGTCCTTCGGGCCGATCACGAGCAGCGCGATCACCGCGACGAGCAGGAACTCGGTGGGCGCTACGTCGAACATGCCGGCCGCTTCTCAGGCGCGAGCGGGAGGATCAGCGATCGTCGCGGACGCGCGCGCCCTCGCGGTCGACGCCGGGCTCGACGACCTTGGCGGTCTCGATCCGGGTCGCCGGCTTGTGGTCGTCATCCTCGACCATGCCCTTCTTGAAGTTCTTCACGCCCTTGGCGACATCGCCCATCAGGCTGGAGAAGCGACCGCCGCCGAGCAACAGGATCGCGACGACCGCGAGGACGAGCAGGTGGATGGGGCTGAAACCGCCCATAACGAATCTCCCGTGGCAAGGCGTCCCATCTAAGGCGTCGCGGCCGCATTTGCCACCGCCGCCGTCAGGCCAACGCCAGGAAGGCGTCCCGGCGGGCGATCAGCTCGGCGAAGTCGCCCTCCGGCGGCGCGATCGCCGCCATCGCGCGGTCGAGGCGCGCGCGCGACGGCGCCCCGATGTCGCCCAGCGAAGCGGCGACGTCCTCCATCTCCGCCATCCGCGCCCAGCAATCGAGCGCCAGGTCGCACCCCGCCGCGACCGCCCCCGCCGCCTTTTCGCCCGCGCTGCCCGACAGCGCCTTCATGTCGATGTCGTCGGTCATCAGCAGCCCGTCGAAGCCGATGCGCTTTCGAATCACTTGCTCGATGACCACCGGTGACAGCGTGGCGGGCCGGTCGCGGTCCCACGCCTCGAACACGATGTGCGACGTCATGCCCATTGACGCATGCGCGAGCGAGCGGAACGGTTCGAGGTCGATCTCCAGCTCGTCTTCGCTCGCGGTGACGGTGGGCAGGTGATGGTGCGTGTCGACCACCGCGCGCCCGTGGCCGGGCATGTGCTTGACCACGCCGATCACGCCGCCCGCCGCCAGCCCCTCCAGCGTCGCGCGACCCATCGCGGCGACGCGCATCGGCTCGTTGCCGTAGGCGCGCGTCGCGATCGCGTCCGTCGTCTCCGGCCGCGCAACGTCGAGGAGCGGCAGGCAGTCGACGGTGATCCCGACCTCCGCCAGCATCAATCCCAGCGCCTGCGCGTTGGCGCGCGCCGCTTGGATCGCCGACATGGGCGCGGTCTCGTACAGCCGGTCGAACGCCGGTCCGGCGGGAAAGACCGGCCATTCCGGCGGCCCCATCCGCGCCACGCGCCCGCCTTCCTGATCGATCAGCACGGCCAGGTCCATGCGCCCGGTCAGGTCGCGGAGCGAGTCGGTCAGCGCACGGAGCTGCGCGCGACCCACGACGTTGCGCCTGAACAGAATGAACCCCGCCGGCTCGGCGGCGCGGAAGAAGGCGGCTTCGTCGGGCGTGAGGACCGGCCCGGACAGGCCGAAGATGACGGGCTTCATGCCCGGATCGTTAGCGCGGCCGGGCGGACCGCGCCACCGCCGTCAGCCGGTCACGAAGCACGGCTCGCCCGCCACGCGCAACCGCCCGCAAATGTCGGCCGCCTGCCCCGCGCTGCCCGCGTTGACGCGCAGCCGGTACACGGTGCGCCCGTTCACCTCGGCGGGCTCCACCGACTTGCCCAGCGCCGCCAGATACCCGAAACGCTTGGCCAAAGCGCCCCACGCCCCGTTCGCCGCGCCCTCGCTCGGGAACGCGCCGAGCTGGACGAGCGACCCGCCCCCGACGGCGCCGGGGATGTTGCCGCGCGAAGGCCCCATCGGGACGGCGGCGACCAGTCGCCCTCCCGACGCGGGCACCTGGGCGACCGCGTTGCGCCCGGCCGCGGACGACGGGCTCACCTTTGGCCGGGCACCTTGCGCCATAACGACCGGCGCTTCGGGCACCGCCTTCAGGTCGACCGCGCCATTGCCCGCGCCCGCGCCCGCGCTGGTGGCGATCGCGGTGTCTCCCTCGCCCTCGACCTTCAGCCCGCCGGGATCGTCGGGGCGCACCTTGTAGTCGCCCTCCTGCGCCGCGATCAGCGCGCCGTCGCCCGCCCCGCCCCGCCCGCGTTGCCACTGGGCCAGGCCGATCACGATCGCTACCAGCAGCCCCACGCCCAGCAGCGCCAGCGCGA
This sequence comes from uncultured Sphingomonas sp., assembly GCA_964243325.1. GTDB lineage: Bacteria > Pseudomonadota > Alphaproteobacteria > Sphingomonadales > Sphingomonadaceae > Sphingomonas. Next base: position 383 of record CAXTFF010000001.1, on the reverse strand, counting down.
TCGTGCGGCCCGTGTTGCTCGGGCGCGGCTCGTCCGGCTCGACCGTCTCCAGCCAGGGTAGCCGGTCCTCGTCGCGCAGGTTCATCTGGTCGGCCATCAGTTCATCTCCTCGACCGCGACCACGCCCGTGATCGCCAGCCCGTTGCGGATCACCTGCCCGATCGCCGCGCTCAGGAAAAGCCGCGCGCGCGTCAGATCGTGATCGTCCGCCTGAATCGCGCGCCGCGCCGGATCGTCGTTGCCCGCATTCCACCAGCCGTGAAAAGCCGCGGCCAAGTCGTACAGATAAAACGCGATCCGGTGCGGCTCGCGCGTCGCCGCCGCCGTCTCGACCGTACGCGGGAACTGCGCGGCGAGCTTCACCAGCGCCAGCTCCTCCGTAT